>DAHVOV010000091.1 GCA_027318645.1 Candidatus Aminicenantota bacterium | reverse complement strand
CAGCCAAGCGGGCGATGGGCATGTTGGCCATGTCACGGTCCAGCATATTAATTTCAGCAGGAGATCCAGCTCCCTCCATTACTACTATATCGTATTTCTTTTTTAAGAAGTCCAGGGAGGTTTGGATAGCTTTTAAAGCTTTTTCTCGGAAATGATTCTGATAATGATAAAAGTTCATGTCGCCGGAACATGGACTCAGGCGCGAGGTCGACGCCCGCAGCGACATCTGGTCGCTGGGAGCGGTGCTGTACGAGATGCTGGCCGGGAAGCCCCCTTTCCGCGGCGAATACGAGCAGGCGGTCATCTACGCCATCATCAACGAGCCGACGCCGCCGCTGCCCGATCCGGCACGCCGGGAAAGCCCGGGGTTGGAGGCGGTCATTGGCCGCTGCCTGGCCAAGAAGCAGCAGGACAGGTTCCCGACGGCAGCGGCCCTGACGGCGGCTCTCGAGGAACTGGGCGCTTCCGGCTCAGGGAGGCGGCCGGCAGGCAGCAGCAGCCGCAGGGTGACGCGGCGCCGTTTCCTGGCAGCCGCTTCCGCGCTCATAGCCATCGCCCTGCTGGCCATCATCGCGTCCAGTCCCTGGGCCGCCGGAACGCTGAAACGGCTCCTGGCGCCTGCCGCCATTCCCGAGGACAGGCATTTGGCCGTCCTACCGATCGTCGCCGGCGGCAACGAAGAGGCCAGGGCACTGGGCGCCGGCCTGACCGCGGTCATCACCGACAAGCTGACCTGGATCGAGAGCTTCCACGACTCCCTGTGGACCGTCCCGGCAGGCGAGGTCTTCGCCAACCGGGCCAAGCAGGCCCGGGACCTGCAGCGCCTGTGGGGCTGCAACCTGTTTATCGGCGGCGAGCTGCAGGCAGAGAACGGCTTCCTGCGCCTGGCGCTCCATATCCAGGACGCCCGCTCGGGACGCAGGCTGAAGCGCATCGAGCTCCGGGGCTCGATGGCCAACCTCTCGGTATTCCAGGAGGGCCTTCTGAACGGGATCCTCAAGCTCCTCGAGCTTCCCGCCCGGGAGGACATGGAACGGTCCGTCAATTTCGGCGGCACGTCCCTGCCCGGCGCCTATATCCTCTACCTCAAAGGGCGGGGCGCGCTGATGGACGACCGGGACGTGAACGCCGCCGACCGCGGCATCGCCTTGCTGGAAAAGGCGCTGCAGCAGGACGACGGTTATGTCCTGGCCCGCCTGGCGCTGGCGGCGGGGCTGCGCGCCGGGTTCAAGCGCACCCGGCACCCAGAACTGCTGACGAAAGCCGAAACCATCGTGCTGCCGGCCCGGAAAGCGGCCGGCAACTGGCCGCCGGCCTGGCTGGCGTGGGGGCTGCTGCAAAACGACAAGGGGCGAAAGCCCGAGGCCGAGGCGGCGTTCCAAGCGGCGCTCAAGGCCGATGAGCGGTGCTATGCCGCATGCATCGAGCTGGCCTGGGGAGCCATGAACGCCGGAAAGGCCGGCGCCGCCGAGCGGTTTTTCAAGCGCGCCGTGCAGCTGCGCCGCGGCTATCCCACCGCCCTATCCTACCTGGCGTATTTTTACAGTCTGAACGGCCGCAACGAAGAGGCCATCGCCTGTTATCGGGAAGTGACTCGGCTGGCGCCCGGCGATTCCCGCGCCTTCAGCAACCTGGGCGGCCTCTACCTGATGAAGGGTGACCGACCCAACGCCTTGGCCATGTTCGAAAAGGCCAATGCCATCCAGCCCGACGCCGTCATCCAGTCGAACCTGGCGACCCTCTATTTCTACGAAAGGCGGTACCGGCAGGCCCTGCCCCTTTTCCTGGATGCGGTCGGCAAAAGCTCGGACCATCTGCTGTGGGGGAACCTGGCCGACACCTACCGCCAGCTTCCTGAATGCCGGGCGCAAGCTCGCGATGCCTACCAAAAGGCCATCTGCCTGGCGGAGGCGACCCAGGCCCGAGACCCGGAGAGCGCGGACACGGCCTCGGCCCTGGCCCTGTATTACGCATACACCGGCGACCCGGCCAGGTCCAGGCAGGCCCTTGCGCGCGCTCGAACCCTGGCCCCCGGGGACCTGGAGGTGATCCGCCGCTCCGTGCTGGCGCACGAGGCCGTGGGCGACCGCGCCCAGGCCCTGGCCACCCTGCGCGAGTACCGCGAGCGTCTGGGGGCCATCGAGGAGATCGAGAAGGAGCCCGACCTGGCGGCCCTTCTCCGCGATCCCGCCTACGCCGAGATCGCCGGCAGGAAAATGAAACCATAGATGCCCGGCGCTGCCGCCTCCGGCGGCACGGCGCCGATCGGCAAGAGGAGGGAGGAATGAGAAGGATGATCGGGATCGTTGTGACGGCCGTTCTGCTGGCGGGAGCGTCAGCGGCGCTGGCCGGGGTGAGCGCGCCGGTGAAGACGATTTTCGTGATCAAGATCGGGGTCACGGGTCACCGGATCGACATGGGTGACAAGTACATCTATGGCGCGCCCTTGGGAGAGACCATAACCTGGACCTGCGACTGGCCCTTTTCCGTGCTATTCGAACTGAACGCGCCCCTGGATATGCTCCCCAGGGAGGGCAAGGAACTGAAGATGAAAGGGCGGCCCGACGCCGTTCCCAATCGCTGCTATGAGTACGTCGTCGCCGTCTACAAGGACGGGGAGGTGCTGATTCTCGATCCGGTGATCATTTTCTACCCGCCGGAAAAGGACCGCAACGGCTGAGGAATCATTGCCTGCCCCTTGCCGGGGATGGCGGACCGCTCACTCGCCGGCGAGGATGCGCTCCATCTCGGCGGTGTAGACTCCCCTGTCGCGGAACAGGACCAGCGGCGCCTCGCGCCGGCAGCGACCGTCGGCCTTGCCCAGCTGGGCCAGGAAGCGGTCGGGCTTGGAGTCGGCGAACGGCTGCACCGGGCGGAAGCGCACCGCGTGCAGGCCGACGCGGTCGGCGGCCTCGAGCAGCTCCTCGCGCCTCGAGAAGGGGAAGATCAGGAACAGCCTGCCGCGCGGCGCCAGGCAGGCGGCGCAGCCGCGCAGCAGCGCCGGCAGGGTGAGCGCCACCTCGAAGCGCGCCAGGCGGATCGACGGGTCGGGGCTGACCTTGCCCCGGTCGGCGCGGTGGAAGGGCGGGTTGCAGAAGATGGTCTGCACGCCGGCGAGGCCGGCGTGGATGCGGTTGAAGTCGCCGCGGATGACGCGGAAGCGCGCGGCCATGCCGTTGGCCGCCGCGTTCTCCACCGCCAGGCGGTAGAGCGGCTCCTGGATCTCGATGCCGGTGACGGCCGGGAACTTGCGGCGCTTCAGCGCCAGCAGCGAGATCACGCCGCTGCCGCAGCCGACTTCCAGCGCCGGCCGCGTCGAGCGCGGCAGAAAGGCGGCCAGGATCGGCGAATCGACGGCGAAGCGGTAGCCCTTTTTCGGCTGGCGGATCACCACCTGGCCGTGGTAGAAGGTGTCGGTAGTGGTGAATATCTCGCCCATGATCCTACAGATTGCGCGAGACGGTGTCCGTCGTTCCGCACGTCCAGTAGCAAACCAAAGTGACGAGTGACAAGTGACAAGTGACAAGGAAGAAAAAGTCACCAGACTTCCGCCCGATCATTTGCTTCTCCTCGTCACTCGTTACTCGTCACTTGTCACTGATGTCCGCTTGCTTCTTGCCGTCCGCCGTCTGCCGTCCGCCGTCGGCCGCGAGCTGGTTCAGGTATTCCCTGACCAGGTTCAGGGCATAGAATGCGCTGCGGCGCTTGATCACCTCGCGGCTGCCGCTGAAGATCTGGCGCATGCCGCGCTCGTGGTTCGCGGCGCTGAGGTGCATGTAGACCAGGCCGACGGGCTTCTTGTCGCTGCCGCCCTCCGGGCCGGCGATGCCGGTGACGGACAGGCCGATGTCGGCTCCGCACAGCCGGCGCGCCACCGCGGCCATCTCCGCGGCCGTCGCCTCCGATACGGCGCCGTGGCGCTTCAGCGTCTCCTCGCGCACGCCCAGCAAGCCGTTCTTGACGCTGTTGGCGTAGGCGATCACGCCGCCGAGGAACACCTCCGAGCTGCCGGGGACCGACGTCACCTGGTCGCCCAGGCCGCCGCCGGTGCAGCTCTCGGCCACGGCCAAGGTGAGGCCGCGCTCCTTCAGCATGGCGATGACGACCTCCGGCAGGCCGGCGTCGCCCTCGGCGAATATGAAGTCCTTCAGCCGCTCGCGCACCTTCCCGGCCAGCTCGTCGGTCAGCCGCCGCGCCTCCTCGTCGGAGTCCTTCGAGCGGCCCAGCAGGTGGATCTCGATGATGCCCGGCGAGGCCAGGATGGTGGTGACCGGGTTGCGGTACTTGCGGTAGATGTCGGCGATGCGCGAGTCGGCGTCCGATTCGCCGATGCCGGTCAGCTTGAAGGTCCGGGAGTAGATGTGGTAATTGGCCGCCGGGGCAATGAATTTCTCGAAGGCGGCCTCGAAGACCGGCTGCATCTCGTTGGGCGGCCCCGGCAGCAGCAGCACTTTGCAGCCGCCGGCCTCGCAGTAAAGTCCGGGAGCGGTGCCCACCGGATTGGCCAGCACCTCGGCGCCCTCGATGACGAAGGCCTGGCGGGCGTTGATCTCGGGCATGGCCTGGCCGCGGCTGCGGAAGAGCTCGCGCAGCCCGGCGACGATCTCCTCGCGGAAGACCAGCTCCTTCTTCAGGGCCGTGGCCACCGCCTCGCGGGTGATGTCGTCCTCGGTGGGGCCCAGGCCGCCGCTGAGCACCACCAGCTGGGCGCGCTGGCAGGCCTTCTTGACGATCCAGGACAGGTTGTCCATGTGGTCGCCGACGACGACCTTCATGTCGGTCAGGATCCCCTTCTGGCGCAGGCGGCGGGCGACGTAGCCGGAGTTGGTGTCGACGCGGTCCAGGTCGAGCATTTCGCTGCCGACGGCGATGAAGATGGCGCGCATGGTCCTCCCGTACCGCCATCTTATAAAGAAATCCGCGGCCGTTGTCAATTTCGGTTTGCATTTCGTTTCCCCGGCGCATACAATTTCCACGCACGAGAGCGCCGGTCCCTGCCGGCCAAGGAGGATCCATGAAGAAGTCCCGCATGTCCCTGCCGGCGGCCTGCGCCCTGCTGCTGCTGGCGGCGCCGCTGGCGGCGCAGATGGACAACCTGACCAACCTGAGCGTGGAGTGGATGCGCATGCCGGCGCGCAACGCCGCCGTCGACTCGGCCGACATCGTCGTCTACAACCCCGCCGCCCTGGTGCGCCTGGCCAACGGCTTCCACCTGAACATCGGCAACCAGAGCCTGCTGCGCAAGCCCAGCCACACCTACGACCTGGGGCTCGGCGGCGGCGAGCGCACCTTCAGCCAGCAGGGCGTCGACGCCTTCCTGCCCAACCTCTATGCCGCTTATAAGAGCGACAAGTGGGCCGTGTACGGCGGCCTGTACATCTCCGGCGGCGGCGCCGTGGCCGACTACCCCGACGGCTCCTTGACCACCGACCTCATCTCCATGATGGCGCTGGCCAACGCCGGCGGCGCCTATGCCGGCGTCAAGGACCAGTACCTGAAGGCCTCCTCCTACTACCTGACCGGGACCCTGGGCGGCGCCTATGCCTTCAGCGGCTCCCTGTCGGCCTCGCTCGGCCTGCGCTACATCAGCGCCGTCAACACCACCAAGATGGGCCTCACTCTTGGCGATTCACCGTTCAGCCTGCCCGACCTGGCCCTGGCCTTCGACTCCAAGGACAAGGCCTCCGGCGCCGGCGTCGTGCTGGGCCTGCACTACGCCGCCGGCGATACGCTCGACCTTGCCGCCCACTACGAGAGCAAGGTCAAGCTCGAATTCACCACCACCGTCAACCAGGACGACATCGGCCTGGCCATGGACGGGGCCAAGAGCCGCCGCGACCTGCCGGCCGCGCTCTACGTGGGCGCCGGCTACCGCTGGACCCCCAAGCTGCAGATGCTCGTCGACTTCAACTACTGGTTCCAAACCGCCGCCGACTGGGGCACGGAGGAGGCCGATGGCGTGGAGTACAAGTGGGCCGACGTGGCCGGCGACTGCTGGGCCGCCGGCATCGGCCTGGCCTACGATTTGAGCCCGCGCCTGAAAGCCAGCGCCGGCACGGTCTTCACCAAGTTCCTGTTCGCCGACAAGCCGCTCTATTACTCCCGCCTGGGCGAGTTCGAGGCGCCCAAGGCCGACAACTGGAACTGCGGCGTCGGCCTGGCGTACCGGGCGGCCAAGGGGCTGACCCTCAACCTGGCCCTGGGCGGAACGTTCTGGAAGAAGACGTCGGTCGCCGAGGAGTTCATCCTCCCCTTCGCGGTGGAGGTCAAGGCCCACGCCTATTCGTTGTCGGTGGGAGCGAACATCGATCTATAGACGTTAGACGTTAGACGTTAGCAGTTAGCAGGAGAACAGCACAGTTCGCCATCCGGTCGCCAAGACTTTGCTAACGTCTACCTACTGACGTCTATCGTCCCGGAAATAAAAAGGCACTCAGGAAACCCTTTTCGCTGAGTGCCTTGCTAACGTCTAGCGTCTAACGTCTACCGTCTGAGTTCCGATCAGCCCTGGAAGCGCTTCTCCAGCTCGGCGTAGCGCATGTCGACGATCCTCTGGATCTCGGCCACGTCCTCTTCCTTGAGGTGCTTGAAGCGCCCCTGCAGCTTGAGGTACTCCAGGACCGGCTTGCGGGTGGGGGTCTTCACCGTCTGCGCGTACTTGCCCGCCTCCACCTCGAAGATGGGGAAAATGCCGGTCTGCACGGCCAGCCGCGCCAGCTTCACCGTGTCCTCGGGGCGGGCCTTCCAGCCCGGGGGGCACGGCGCCAGGATGTGGATGAACTTGAAGCCGCGGATCTCCTTGGCCTTGATCAGCTTCTTGTACAGGTCCTCGGGATAGGCGATCGAGGCCGTCGCCTGGTAGGGCACCTTGTGGGCGGCCACGATGTCGTCGAGGCTCTTCTTCACTTCCTTCTTGAAGTGCTTCACCGGCGTGGTGGTGGTCCAGGCGCCCCAGGGGGTGGCGCCGCTGCGCTGGATGCCGGTGTTCATGTAGGCCTCGTTGTCGTAGCAGAAATAGAAGATGTCGTCGTTGCGCTCGGCGGCGCCGGAAAGGGCCTGCAGGCCGATGTCGAAGGTGCCGCCGTCGCCGGCCCAGCCGCAGATGGTGGTCTTGTCCTTGCCCAGGGCGCGCATGGCGGCCTTGATGCCGGCGGCAGTGGCGGCGGTGGCCTCGAAGGCCATGTGCAGCAGGGGCACCTCCAGGCAGGAGTACGGGAAGGGCCCGTCGATCACCGTCCAGCAGCAGGCGGGGAAGGTGAACATCGTGTCGTGGCCGAGGGCCTTCAGGCTGGTGCGCATGGCGATGCCGGCGCCGCAGCCCTGGCAGGCCAGGTGGCCGGGGCTCATCAGTTCGTCGAGGGGCAGGGTCGGTTTCATTTTTTCACCTCCACCCAGTACAGGTCTTGCTCGGGTCTCTTCATCTTCTTCACGTCGGCCACGATGTTCATGATCGTCTCGGGGAAGATGTCGCGGCCGCCCAGGCCGGCGATGTAGTTGAACACCGGGACCTTGGAATGGCCGTACAGGGCCGACTTGACCTCCTGGGCCCAGATGCCGTGGTAGCCGTAGGAGATGTCGCGGTCGATGACCACCACCTTCTTGGCATTCTTCAGGTGCTCGCGCACGTCGGCGAAGGGGAAGGGGCGCAGCAGGCGCATGCGCAGGTTGCCCACCTTCTTGCCCTTCTTGCGCATCTGGTCCACGGCGAAGCGCGCCGTCGAGGCGGCCGTGCCCGAGGTGACCAGCACGATGTCGGCGTCGTCCACCATGTAGGGCTCGACCGGGTCGTAGCGCCGGCCGAAGACCTTCTCGAACTCGGCGGCGTCCTTCTTGATCTCGACCAGCGCCTGGTCCATGGCCTCGTGCATCTTGATGCGGAACTCCATGTACCAGTCGGGGGTGGTCAGGCCGCCGTAGGTGTGCGGGTCGTTGACGTCGAGGCGGTACTTGTAGTCCAGCGGCGGCAGGTACTTGTCCACCAGCGCCTGGTCGGGCACGTCGACGGTCTCGTAGGTGTGGGACAGCGAGAAGGCGTCGAGCACGATCATCACCGGCATCAGGACCTTCTCGGCCACCTTGTAGGCCATGATCACGCTGTCCAGCACCTCCTGGTTGGACTGGCAGTAGAACTGCATCCAGCCGGTGTCGCGCTGCGAGAGCGAGTCGTTCTGGTCGGTCCAGATGGTCCACGGCGGCGCCATGGCGCGGTTGATGTCGGCCATGACGATGGGCAGGCGGGCGCCGGCGGCCCAGTGCAGCAGCTCGTGCATCAGGGCCAGGCCCTGCGCCGAGGTGGCGGTGAAGGCGCGGGCGCCGGCCGAGGAGGCGCCGATGCAGGCGGCCATGGCCGAGTGCTCCGACTCGACCTTGATGAACTCGGCCTTCAGCTTCTGGTCGGCGACGATCTCGGAGAGCAGCTCCACCACCTGGGTCTGCGGGGTGATGGGATAGGCGGCGATGACCTGCACGCGGGAGAGGGTGGCGCCATACGAGATGGCGTGGTTGCCCATGATGACTTTTTTCATTTGCCCTCCTTGACCATCTCGATGCACTTCTTGGGGCACTCCTCGGCGCAGATGCCGCAGCCCTTGCAGAAGTCGAGGTTGATGACCGGGTAGTCGTCGACCCAGTCGATGGCGGCGTCGGGGCAGAACTTCCAGCAGATGGTGCACTGGATGCAGTTCTCCTTGTGCAGCACCGGCTTGAGGTTGCGCCAGGAGCCGGTGGGGTTGGCCGCCATGGAGCGCAGGCTCTGCACCATGGGCGGCAGCTCGGAGAGCTTCTGGAATTCGATCTTGGTCCTGTTCTTGGCCATGTCAGACTCCTTTCACCGACTCGTAGGCCTCGCGGGCCGCCGCGGCGTTGTCGTCGGGGTTGACCGGCACGCCCTCGCGCACCGACGTCACGATCGACTCCAGCTGGACGAAGTCGAAGATGCGCGGCACCGCGCCCAGGATGGCGGTGTTGACGATGGGCGCCGCCTTGGAGCCGAGCTTGTACTTGAGGGCGATCTCGGTGGCGTCGACGGTGAAGATCTGGAACTTCTTGCCCAGGTACTTGAAATCCTTGGGCTTGCGCGCGGAGTTGATCAGGATCTTGGCGCCCTTCTTCAGCCCCTCGGTCACGTCGATGGCGTCGATCAGCGAGGGGTCGACGACGATGATGTGGTCGGGGGCGATGATCTTGGAGCGGTTGTAGATCGGCTGGTCATCGATGCGGATGAAGGCGAAGACCGGCGCGCCGCGGCGCTCCACCCCGAACTGGGGGAAGGCCTGGACGTACTTGTCCTCCTTGGAGACGGCGTCGGCCAGGATCTTGGAGGCGATGACCGTCCCCTGGCCGCCGCGGCCGTGGAACCTGATTTCGACCATTGTATCCTCCTAAAGTTCGATTTCGACGATGCGGTGCGAATGGCAGTTGATGTTGACCGCCACCGGGAACGAGGCGATGTGGCAGGGATGGCTGACGATGTGCACCGCCAGCGAGGTGGTGCGGCCGCCCAGGCCCATCGGCCCGATGCCCAGCTTGTTGATGCGCTCCAGGATGCGCTTCTCCATGTCGGCGTAGGCGGGATCGGCGCTGGGCGAGCCCACCGGCTTGCGCAGCAGCGCCTTCTTGGCCAGCAGCGCCGAGGTGTCGAAGTTGCCGCCGATGCCCACGCCGACCACCGTCGGCGGGCAGGGGTTGGGGCCGGCCTTGGAAACGGCGTCGACGACGAAGTCCTCGATGCCCTTGGCGCCGGCCGAGGGCGGCATCATCTTCAGGACGCTCATGTTCTCGGAGCCGCCGCCCTTGGCCATGAAGGTGATCTTGAAGTCGTCGCCGGGGACGACCTCCCAGTGGATGAAGACCGGCGTGTTGTCGCCGCTGTTCTTGCGGCTGAGGGGATCGCAGACCGACTTGCGCAGGTAGCCCTCCTTGTAGCCCTCGACGGTCCCCTGGCTGATGGCGTCGCGCAGGCTCTTGAACCCGGCATACTCCAGCTTGACCTTCTCCCCCAGCTCCACGAAGAACACCGCCAGCCCGGTGTCCTGGCAGAGGGCCAGCTTCTCCTCGGCGGCGATGTCGGCGTTCTTCAGGATCTGGCTGATGATCTCCTGGCCGGCGGGCGACTCCTCGCCGGGAACGCACCCCTGGATGAGGGTCTTGAGGTCCTTGTCGATGATGAAGTTGGCCTCCTGGACGGCCAGCCTGACCTTTTCCTTGACTTGCGAAAGGTTTACTTTTTTCATTGTCCCCTCATTGAAGTCAATTTCAAAGCCGGAAGCGCTACTGTAGTATTTTTCCTTGATTTAGTCAAGGGGAATCCGCTTTTTCGCCGGGATAAAACCCTTGGCTGCCTGCGGGGACTTAGCGGCGCGAAGGCCTATTTCACCGCCGCGACGGCCTTCTGGACCGCCTCCTCCAGCATCTTGACGCTCGGCTTGCGGATGAAGCCCTCCTTCATCAGCAGCCCCATGGCGTCGCGCGCCTCCTGGATGTCGGCCAGGGTCTTCTTGTAGACCTCGTCCCAGGTCTTCGGCACGCGGGCCACGCCGTCCTTGACGGCCTGCACGGCCACGTCGGCCGCCTCCTTGGCGAAGACCTCGGTCTCGTCCATGGTGGGCATGATGTAGTCGGGGCTGATGCCCTTTTTCTGGGCGAAGTCGGCCATGGAATAGGCGGCGGCGATGGCCATCTCGTCGGTGATCTTCCTGGCGCGCACCACCAGCGCCCCCTTGAGGATGCCGGGGAAGCCCAGGGAGTTGTTCACCTGGTTGGGGAAGTCACCGCGGCCGGTGGCCACGATGTAGGCGCCCGCCTCCTTGGCGGCGTAGGGGTAGATCTCGGGCACGGGGTTGGCGCAGGCAAAGACGATGGCCTTGGGGGCCATCTTGCTGATCCAGGCCGGCTTGATGGTGTCGGGGCCGGGCTTGCTCAGGGCGATGAGCACGTCGGCGCCGGTCAGCGCCTTCTCGATGTCGCCGACCCGCCCGGGATTCGTCTTCTGGCAGAGCTCCCACTTGCGGTAGAAGGCGGGATCGGCCTGGATGTCGTCGCGCCCGGCGTGCAGGGTGCCGTGGGTGTCGAACATGATCATCTTGGCCGGGTCGCCGCCGGCATGGATGATCAGGCGGGCGATGGTGGTGTTGGAGGCGCCGGCGCCGTTGTAGACGATGCGCACGTCCTTCAGCTCCTTGCCGGCCACGCGCAGGGCGTTGATCAGGCCGGCGAGCGTCACCGAGCCGGTGCCCTGGGCGTCGTCGTGCCACACCGGGATGTCGCACTCCTCGCGCAGGGTGTCGAGGACCTTGTAGCAGTTGGGCTGCGAGATGTCCTCCAGGTTGACGGCGCCGAAGCTGGGCTCGGCCATCTTGACGAACTCGATGATCTTGTCGGGGTCGTGCTTGCCCTGCTTGTTGTAGCTGTTCACGCACAGGGCCACGCCGTCGACGCCGCCCAGGTATTTCATCAGGAACGCCTTGCCCTCCATGACCCCCAGGCCGCCGGGCGGGGTGCAGTCGCCGTCGCCCAGGACGCGGGTGGAGTCGGAGACCACGGCCACCAGGTTGCCGCGGTTGGACAGGTCGAAGGAGGAGTCGTTGTTGTCGCGGATGGTGGTGGAGACCTTGGAGACGCCCGGCGTGTACCAGACGTTGAACCAGTTGAAGCCGTAGACGCCGGCCTTGGGCATGGTGACGATCTTGCCGCCGTAGAACTTGTGGCTCAGGATGGCCAGCTCCTTGAGGAACACGGTCTTGGCCTTGGCCAGCTGCTCCTGGGTGAAGTCGTCGGGGAAGAGCTCGTTCAGGTTGGCCAGCTTCAGGGTGGGCTTTTTCATCGCTACCTCCTTTCCTTCGTTAAGCGTTCAACTTATTTTCGGCGAAAGACCACTCTAATTCCGCGGAAATAAATAGTCAAGCGCAATGGGAAATAAACGAGCTCTTAGTGGTAGTGGTAGTGATAGTGATAGGAACAGCGATAACCGATTCATTGCGGTTACGAATCACGAATCACGAATTACGAGAAATGTGTTAGTGTTAGTGTTAGTGTTAGGAGCAGCAATAACCGATCTATTGCTGTTACGAATCACGAATTACGAATTACGAGAGATCGGTTGTTCGCTGTTCCTCGTCACGCGTTACGCGTCACGCGTCACGATCGTTCCTTCCAGCGAATGAAGCGGTCACGCTGCAGCATGGCGAAGAACCTGGCCAGCCGCTGCTCGGCCTGGT
>DAHVOV010000127.1 GCA_027318645.1 Candidatus Aminicenantota bacterium | reverse complement strand
CCTGGACAAGCTGAACGCGAGAAAGGCGCAGGCCGGCATGGTTCTCAAGGCCCCGGTGGCCGGCGTCGCGCGCCTGGTGCTTGCCGCCGGCAGCGAGATCGCCGTCGACTCGGTCCTGCTGGAGATCGCCAATCCCCGGCGCATGATCTTCACCGTCGCCGCCAAGGAAGGCCTGGCCGTGGGCGACAAGCTCGCCGCCACCAGCGACGCCTTCAGCGGCGAGATGACCGCCGAGGTGATCGCCCTGGCCGAAGGCCAGGCCGCGCTGGCCGTGAACAACGAGGGCGGCCAGCTCCGCGACGGCGTGCGCGCCACCTTCAAGAAGCTCCTGGCCGAGCTCTCCGGCGTCATCGCCGTGCCCGCCGCCGCCGTGCAGCAGGACAGCCTGGGCGAGTTCATCTACATGGCCGAGAATGGCCGCGCCCGCAAGATGTACGTCACCGTCGGCGTTAGCAGCGAGGGCCGCACCGTGGTCACCAAGGGGCTGGGCGCCGGCACGTCGCTGATCGTCTCCGGCTTCGACTGCCTGGCCGACGGCAAGAAGCTCCGCGTGGTCAACGCCGAGGAGCTGGCCAAGGCCGAGGCCATGCGCAAGGAGCGGGAAGCCGCCCAGGCCGAGAAGAAGCCTGTCGAGGCCAAGCCCGAGGCCGCCGCCGTCGCCGCGAAGCCCTCCTTCTTCAAGGACCGCTTCCGCCCGGGCCTAAACTTCGGGCTGTTCACGATCAACGACAAGAACATGAAGGAGTTCTACGGCTCCAGCTCCAAGGCCATCCCCGGCGTCGAGCTGGCGATCCACACCGTGCGCAACATCGACCTGTGGCTCGCCTACAAGAGCTATACCGTCTCCGCCCCCACGTCGTTCCTGGAGGACCAGGTCGACTTCAAGCTGGCCCCCCTCTCCATCGGCCTGCGCTACCGCTTCGCCCGCAAGGGCATGTTTGAGCCCTTCGCCGGCCTGGGGGTCAACATCTACGCCTACAAGGAGACCGTCGCCGGCGGCAGCGAACTGCCCGACACCAGCGACAGCGCGACCGGCTTCCATGTCCAGGCCGGTTCCTACATCCACACCGGGCTGGCCCGCTTCCTGCTGGGCGAGGTCTTCGCCAAGTACAATTTCGTCAAGCAGACCCTGGACTTCCAGCTCCCCGACGGCACCGACAAGTTCGACCTCGGCGGCTTCGGGCTGGGCCTGGGCATCGTCCTTAAGTTCTAGAGGGGCCTGGGGCGTCGACCATGCGCGCCCTGGTCACCGGGGCGTCGGGATTCATCGGCGCCCGCCTCCTCCCCGCCCTGAAGGCGGCGGGATGGGAGGTGCGGGCCTACGTTCATCGGACCCCGCTGGCATCCGCCAGCGGGGTTTTTTCTTTCTCCGGCGATATCCTGGACGAGCGGGCGCTCTCCGCGGCGATGGACGGGGCGGACGCCGTGTTCCACCTCGCCGCCGCCGTGGGCTCGGCCGTGACCGATCCCCGCGCCTTCCACACGGTCAACGTCGAGGGGACGCGGGCGGTCCTGCGTGCGGCGCGAGCCTCCCGCGTCGGCCGCGTCGTCCATTTCAGCTCCATCGGCGTGCTGGGCGCCGTCAGCGACAGCGACACGGCCGCTGAGGACTACCCGCCGGCGCCGCGCACGCTGTACGACCGCAGCAAGCTCGCCGCCGAGGAGGCCGCCCGCGAGGCCGTTGCCGCCGGCCTCGACGCCGTCATCCTCCGCCCCGGCTGGGTCTACGGCCCGGGCGACCGCCGGACCTTCAAGTTCATCCGCGCCGTGTGCCGCCGCCGCGCCGCCCTCATCGCCGGCTCCCGCGGGCGCCAGACCCCGGTGTACGTCGATGACCTCGTCGCCGGGATACTGCTGGCGGCCGCCAGGGGCAAGGCGGGCTCCGTCTACCACCTGGCCGGCGACGAGGTGCTGAGCGCCACGGAGATGACGCGCCTGACGGCCGAGGCCTGCGGGGTGGCGCCGCCGCGCCTGAGCCTGCCGCTGGCATTGGCCAGGCCGGCCGCGCTCTTGCTGGAGAAGGCCTTCGCGCTGGCGGGGCGGGAAGCCCCGTTGAACCGCGGCAAGCTGGCGTTCTTCACCGATTCCAAGGCCATGTCATCGCAGCGGGCGCGCGCGGAGCTCGGGTTCACCCCGCGGAAGGATTTCCGCGCCGGCGTCAGGCTGGCGATCGCCTGGTACCGGGAGAACGGCTGGCTGTGATCGTTCCCTGCCGCGGCCGGTCAACGGCCGCCGGGGGTCTCCCGCCGCCGGTCCTCGACCTTCAACGACCGCGACCCGCGGGCGAACGAGTATTCCGGCAGGCTGATGGTGACGGTCGAGCCGGCGCCGACCACCGAGTGCCCGCCGATCGTCACCCCGTCCAGGACGATGACCCCGGCGCCGAGCCAGACGTCGTCCCCGACATGGATGCCGCCCTTGGACAGCGAGGGCTGGAGCATGATGGGCCTGGACAGGTCGTCGAAGCTGTGGTTGCCGCCGGCGACCAGGTAGCAGTTGCCGGCCAGGAAGCAGTGGCTCCCCAGCGTCACCTCGGTCTCCGACAGCAGCGTGCAGTTGGCCGAGATGTTGGCGTGGTCGCCGACGCGGATCGATCCCTCCTTGCAGCTCAGGATGGCGCCGCGGCCGATGTAGGCGCCGGCGCCGACGCGAATGCCGTCGTTCTCCTCGCCCTTGGCGTCGAGGACGGCATAGTCGTCGATGACCGTCCCGGCGCCGATGCGCACCTTGTGCGGGTGGCGGATGGTGAGGCGCTTGCCGAACACCGCGCCCTTCCCCGCCTCGCCCAGCAGGAGCGGGTAGAACAGCTTGCGCAGGGCGTAGCCGAGCGCGCCGTCGAAGCGGGCGAGCCAGTTCAGGAAGGCGTAGCTCAGGAACGCGCCGGGGCCGGGGCGGCCGATGAAGATGTCGCGGTACTTGCCGCCGAGCGACTTGCGGCCGTCGCCCAGCTCCTTCTGGATGCTCCCGTAGACGTCCTTGGCCATGTGCACCTCACTCCCGGGGCGGCCCAGCGGCCCCCGCCCCCCCGTTTTCCCCGCTCCCCCGCCCCAGGCGGTTGAGAAGCTCCCAGAAGCGGGCGTTGTTCGCCGCCGACCAGGCATGGCCGCGGGGCGGCAGGTCGCGCAGCAGGGCCGTGCGGTAGCCGCTGCCGCGATAGAGCGCCTCCGATTCGACGCATAGGCGGATCAGGTTGCGATAGTCACCCTCGTTGTAGGCGAACACCACCCCGAAGCGCGGCCCCGGCTCCCGGGGAGGCAGCGGGCGGCCGGCGGCGTCGACGTAGGCCTGGGAATGGGAGACGATGCCGCGGTAAAAGTCGGGACGACGGTTGGCCAGGTGATGGCAGAGCCCGGCGCCGGCCGAGAGCCCGGCGAGAAAGACCGCGTTCCGGTCGACCGGCTGGCCGGCGATGACCGCGTCGATGATCTTTTCGACGCCGTCGGCCTCCTTCTCGACCACCCAGCCCCGCGCCGGGCAGTTCAGGAACGTGTACTCGTAGAGGGCGTCGGGAACGAGGAGGATGATGCCGCGCTCGCGGCAGAACCCGAGCAGCCCCGTCTCCTCGACCGGGCTGCCGGTGTAGCGCCGCAGGCTGCGGATCTTCCTGAAGCCGGGCGAGACGACGCCGTGGAAATAGGCCAGCAGCGGCCTGGGGCCGGCCGCCGGCGGCAGGAAGAGCCGGTATGTGCGGGCATTTCCCGCGTTGTCGCGGACCAAGTACGGCGTGCGCAGCTCGCGCGCCGGCGGCGCGCCCGAACAGGCGGCGAGAAGCGCGAGCAGGCACACCAGGCCGGTCAACCTCAGGCGAAACCGATCGCTCCTCATGGGATCGAAGTGTAGCACACTCGGCCGCGCCCGACAATCGCCGCCGCGACCGGCCCTTCACCCTCACCGTGAACTCTGCTATAATGGCCGCTCATGACGAAGACGAGCCCGGTGAAGACCCATCTGATCATCCCGCCCAGCGGCTACATCGCCCAGCGCTGGCAGGAGCACAACACCATGCCGCCGCTGGGCATCCTGTCCATCGCCTCCACCCTGGAGAAAAGCGGGCGCCCGGTGCAGGTGACCGCCGCCGAGGTGCTGAAGCTCAGGACGCGGGACATCCTGCGCGAGATCGCCGCCTACGACGCCGACCTGGTGGGCATGTCGATCACCACCGAGAACCGCTTCGAGATATTCAAGCTGGCCACGGCCATCAAGGACGCCTTTCCCGGCAAGACCGTGGTCATCGGCGGGCCGCACGCCACCATGGCCGGCGCGGACATGATGGCCCACGTCCCGGCCGTCGACCTGGCCGTCGTGGGCGAGGGCGAGCGCACCATCCTGGACATCGCCGCCTGGCGCGAGGCCGGCGGCGAACCCGCCGAGCTCGAGCGCATCCCCGGCATCATCCATCGCCGCGACGGCCGGCCGCGCTTCACCGGCGCGCGGGCGATGATCGAGGACATCGACCCGCTGCCCTTCCCCGGCAAGCACCTCATCCCCATGGAGCAGTACGACTTCCGCTGGCCGGTGGGCGACCGGCTGCTGCGGGCGACGAACATCATCACCTCGCGCGGCTGCCCCTTCAACTGCAACTTCTGCTCCACCCCCCATAACTGGGGCCGCCACGTGCGCGGCTACTCGCCGCAGCGCGCCCTGGACGAGATCCGCTGGAACCGCGACCGCTTCGGTGCCGAGGTGCTGTGGTTCTTCGACGACACCTTCAACTACAATCGCCGGCGCACCGAGGAGCTGTGCCGCCTGCTCATCCGCGAGAAGCTGGGCATCCGCTTCGTCGCCGAGGTGCGCATCGACGCCCTGGACTACGACCTGCTGGCGCTGATGCGCGAGGCGGGGGTGCAGTACATTTCCTTCGGCGTCGAGGCCGGCTCGGAGCGGGTGCGCCGCGACATCATCCACAAGAACATCAGCGACGAGCAGGTCCTGCGGACGGTGGACTGGGTCAGCCGGCTGGGCATCCAGGCCACGGCGTTCTTCATCTTCTCCCACCCCAGCGAGACCTGGGCCGAGGCCCAGGAGAGCCTGCGCTTCATCGAGCGCATCCGCGACCGGGTCGACATCACCGTCTCGATCCTGCACATCTACCCGGGCACCGAACTGGAGGCCTACGCCAAGGAGAAGAAGCTGATGCCGGCCGATTTCTCCTGGGCCCGTCGCGACCGGCGCATGGAAACCCTGCCCGCCGCCCAGGGCGACGTGCCGCTCTTCCGCGAGCAGTTCACCTGGGGGCAGATCGGCGAGCTGCTGTTCAAGTGGTCGGCCGGCTCCGGGAAGCGCTCGCTGTGGAAGAAGCTGCCCGGCGTGCTGGGATCGATCCGTTCCTGGCGCGACCTGGGCAAGTACGCGGCGCTCGCCCTGGCCTACCTGCGCATCAAGCTTCTCGGCCGCTGATCCCTGAAGAAAGCGATAGTGTTAGTGTTTGCGTTAGTGAAGGCACTCGCCGATCTCTTACTGGTATCTGAACTCGCGTAAAAACCGTTTTGGTTAGCCCAGAAACCACTTGCGGTGCCGGCTGTCTATTCGAAAAGTGATCTATTTCGGAAGGCCCCAGGGCTTTCTTAACACTAATACTATCACTATCACTATTTTAGTTTTTGCGGGCGCTCATGGCGTACAGGATGCGGTCGGTGCCCGCGATGGGCTCGCGGCGCCGAACCTCGAAATGCTCCTGGAACGCCGCCTCGAAGCCCTGGGCGTGGTAGCCCGGGAAGATGTCCTCGCGGGTGGCCAGCAGGCGCCGCACCTGCGAGTCGGCCTTGGGCACGAACTCGATCACCAGGGAGCGGCAGGCGCGGGCGAGCGACCCGGCCACCTTCCCCAGCGGCAGGTTGTTGCCGATGGCCAGGTGGTGGATCAGCGCCAGGGCCAGGAGCGCGTCGGCCGGCCCCCGCTGCAGCAGCGACAGGCGCTCGCCGTTCTCCCAGCCGATCCCCGGGCTGGGATTGGTGATGTCGCCGACCAGGGGCAGCAGGAAGCGCTCGTCGTCGCGGCGGCACTGGCGGTAGTTCTTCTCCACCGCCGCCGGGTCGATGTCCAGGGCCACGGTGGGAATGCCGGCGCGGGAGGCGACGCGGCTGAAGCGCCCGGTGTTGGCGCCCACGTCCCATACGCTGCGCGGCCGCAGTTCCCGCAGCATGTCGGCCACCATCCTCTCCTTGAGGTCCAGGGCCTCGCCGCTGTAGTTCGTCTGCTCGTAATAGTCGGCCCATTCGGTGCCGCGCGGCCGCCAGTCGAGCTTGCGCACGGCGCCCTCCAGGCTGTCGATCAGGGCCCGCAGCGCGAAGCGCGACAGCGGCCGCTGCCGGGCCGCGACCGGCCGGTCCTCGTAGCGCTTCTGGGAGCGCGCGTGCAGGTGGATGTGCGTCAGCAGGGAGAAGGCGAAGCGCGTCCGCCCCGGCAGCAGCTCCGCCGCCAGGTCCAGGGGCACGCCGTCCAGGTGCAGCTGCGACAGGCGGCCGAGGCGCACGTCGCGGCGGGCCATCAGCGCCAGCGGCGCCAGGAAATGCTGGCAGAACTGGCGGTAGGCGATCCACGGGCGTCCCTCGGGATAGGCCTCGAACGACAGCGTGTCGATCAGCAGCGGCCGGCCGTGGACGAACTGCACGTTGTAGGCGCTGGCGTCCTTGAGCGACAGGCCGCGGGCCAGGGCCCGCTTCTGCACGGCCATGGTGAGCAGGGCGGCGTCCTTCAGCTGGCTGAAGCTCCACTCGTAGGGATAGGAGACGAAGGGCACCAGCTCGGGGCGCAGCACCTTGTAGGCCCCGGGAGCCTCGGCGAGCCCAAGCGCGCATTCCTCGTGCTTCACCAGCAGGCCGTCGGCCTGCAGCTCGGCGGCCAGCCCCGAGGAGACGAGCCGGTCATAGTGCTCGCGATAGGCCTCGTTCACCTGGCGGTAAAGCCGTCCCTCGCGCCAGAACAGGAAGCCGCTGGGGTCGCGGAACGACCCCGCTACCGGGCCCTCACTGGACGCCATTCTTCTTGGAGAACAGGCCGGCGACGAACTTCTTGATCTTGTTCCAGTAGACCTTCACGGCGAAGGAGACGGCCACGAAGGCGGCGATGACGATCTGGAAGATGTAGCTGCCCGTCCCCGGGTCGATGTAGCCGTAGACCCGGCGGGGGAAGAGCAGGGAGACGGCCAATACCAGGCCGGTCATCCTCAGGGCATGGCGTAAAATCTTCATCCTTCACCTCTTAAGCGGCATGCGGGGACCAGGGGAACGTGCGGGAAGCAAAGGGAATTATAATCCAAGCGCCCGGCCAAATCAAGAGCGACGGCCATGCCCGGTCATTCCCTTTCCGCCGCCGTTCTGCTATAATGAAGCGCCGATGATGCCGAAAGCGATCCGCTGTTTCTTCCTGCTGTTCCTGCTCTTCGTCATCGTCTTCTCCTTCGCCACCGACCTGCCGCACAGCAAGCACGGCGGCTTCTTCTCCGACGAATCGACCTATTACGGCCTCATCCAGAGCCTGGCCAGGGACGGCGACCTGCGCTACGAGCGCGCCGACATCCAGCGCATCAAGGAGGCCTACTGGGTCGGCCCGATGGGGATATTCCTCAAGCGCGGGGCCGACGGCCGGATCTTCTACGCCAAGTCGTTCATCTACCCCCTGGCCGCCGCCCCGTTCTTCCGCCTGTTCGGCGACCACGGCATCCTGCTGGCCAACGGCCTGATGCTCCTGCTGGCGCTGCTGATGGGCTTCCGGCTGCTGCGCCAGTACCACCCGCCCTGGCCCAGCTTCCTGCTCACCCTGGCCTGCGTGTTCGGCAGCGTGACCTTCATCTACATCTGGTGGACCACCGCCGACCTGTTCAACTTCTTCGTCAATTTCGCCGCCCTGTTCTTTTTCTTCTACCGCTTCCGCCGCCCGGCCTGGGGGCTGCTGGCGGCGCCGCTGTTCGCCGCCGCCGTCTTCTCCAAGCCCAACAACGCCCTGCACATCGGCGTGCTCTTCCTGCTCCTGCTCTGGCGCCGCGAGTGGAAGCGCCTCATCGCCCTGTCCCTGCTCGCCGCCCTGTTCCTGGGCGGCCTCCTGGCCTTCAACTACCAGCAGACCGGCGAGTTCAACTACCAGGGCGGCGAGCGCCGCTCGTTCTACGGCGAGTTCCCGCTGGAGCGTTCCGACTATACCTTCGACCACGCCATCCGCATGACCGCCGACAACTACTGGAGCCGCTGGCACCTGAGCCCGGCGATCGTCCTCTACAACCTCTTCTACTACCTTTTCGGCCGCTTCACCGGCATGCTCGTCTATTTCTTCCCGGCGCTGTTCCTGCTGCTGCTGTTCGCCTTCCAGGAGAAGGAGCGCGAGGACTGGTTCCTGCTGGCGGGGATCGTCCTGGCCATCCTGTGCTACGTGCTGCTGATGCCCGACAACTATTTCGGCGGCGGCGGCTCCCTGGGCAACCGCTACTTCCTGAACATCTACCCGCTCTTCTTCTTCCTCGGCCACCGCCGGCGCCTCTTCCGCTTCCTGCTGGCGCCGGCCGCCGCCGCCGTGCTGTTCCTGTCCCCGGTCTACATGCAGCCGCTGGCCAGCTCCGCCGACCCGCGCACCCCGGGGATCGCCTTCCCCGTCCGGCTGTTCCCCGCCGAGAAGACCCAGTATCTCACCCTGCCCAGCAACACCAATCCCAAGGCCTTCGGCAGGAGCCTGGGCGCCGATTACCGCCTGTACATACTCAACGACAACTACAACCCCATCGAGGAGAACGCGGTTTGGACCTATTCCGACCGCGAGCTGGAGTTCTTCCTGCTGGCGCCCCGGCGGGTCCGCTCCTTCGAGCTGCAGCTCAAGAACATCCCCCGGGCCAACCAGGTGTTCGTCGCCGTCGAGCACAAGCGGCGCACGGTCTACATCGAGCCCGGCGGCGTGCGCACGGTGAGCTTCGCCAACGTCCCCGGGCTGGCCGTCGACGGCGGCTACCTCTACGCCCTGCGCGTCCGCAGCGGGCGCTCCTACTGCCCGTACTTCGAGGCCGAGGGCTCGCGCGACCAGCGCCTGCTCGGGGTGCAGCTGCGCATCCAGCTCCTGTACTGAGCGCCCCGCCGGCGGCATTGACAGCCCGCCCCGTTTTCCCTACCATGGGGCCAGCATGACGATCGCCGCCGACCTGCACATCCACTCCGCGCTCTCCCCCTGCGCCTCGCTGGAGATGTCGCCGGCGGCCATCGTGTCCCGCGCCCGCGAGGAGGGCCTGGACCTGATCGCCGTCACCGACCACAACAGCGTGGAGAACGGGTTCTTCGCCGCCGAGGCGGGCGCGCGGATCGGGCTGCGCGTCCTCTTCGGCATGGAGGCGCAGACCCGCGAGGACGTCCACGTCCTGTGCTATTTCGCGGAGCGCCTGCAGGCCGAGCGCTTCCACGCCCGCGTCTATCCCCTGCTCCCCGACGTGGCCAACAACCCGGACTATTTCGGCGACCAGGTGGTGGTCGACGCCGAGGACAACATCGTCCGCCGCGAGGACAAGCTCCTGCTCAACGCCCTGGACATCTCCGTCCCCGAGCTGGTCGAGCTCGTCCGCCGGCACGGCGGGCTGGCCGTCCCCGCCCACGTCGAGGCCCCGCCCTACGGCCTGCTGGTCAACCTGGGCATGGCGCCGCCCGAGCTGGAGGGCGCGCCGCTGGAGATCTCCTCCGCCTGTCCGCGCGAGCAGGCGCTGCGCGCCTTTCCCGCCCTGGCCCGCCATCCGCTGCTGCGCAATTCCGACGCCCATTTCCTTCGCGACATCGGCCAGGCGCGCACCGTGTTCTCGGCGCCCGAGCCGACGCCGGCCGCCCTGCTGGCGGCGGCGCGCGAAGGCCGCTTCCGGGCCGAGTGCCCGGCCGACCATGGTTGAGGACATCAGCTTCCACCTGTTCGACCTGGTGCAGAACTCGGTCGCCGCCGGCGCCCGCGTCGTGCGCCTGGAGATCCGTGACGCCGGCAACGGGGACGGCCTGGATATCGAGGTCGCCGACGACGGACGCGGCATGGACGAGCGCACGCGGCTCAGGGTCCAGGACCCGTTCTTCACCAGCAAGCGCTTCAAGAAGGTCGGCCTGGGCATTCCCCTGCTCAAGGCCACGGCCGAGGTCTGCGGCGGCGACTTCGCCATCGCCAGCCGTCCCGGGGAGGGAACGAGCGTGCGGGCGCTCCTCAGGCGCGGCCACCTCGACTGCCCGCCCCTGGGCGACCTGGAGGGGACGCTGCTCTCCCTGATGACCACGCTGGAGGGGATCGACCTGCGCTTTTCGTTTCGCTCGCCCGGCGGCGAGTTCTCCGTCTCCTCGGCCGAGGCCCGCGAACAGGCCGGCGGCCTGCCCCTTTCTCACCCCGACGTCCAGCGCTTCCTCAGGGAGTTCATCCACGAAGGACTGGCTCCCCTCCTGGGCCCGGCCTCCTGAGCCGCCCGGGTCTGTCTTGTCTTTCTCCTTGCTTCTACACGTTGCCTTTTTCCTTTTGCCTTGGCACTGATTTTCCCAGTCATTGCGATGTGCTACAATGACCGCCATGGAAAGCGACAAAGATATCATCATCGATATCCTGAAGAGGCTCAGCCTGTTCGCCGACCTGAACTACGGCGCCCTCAAGGAGCTGGCCTTCCTCTTCAGCGAGCGGGTCTTCCAGGCCGGGG
>DAHVOV010000109.1 GCA_027318645.1 Candidatus Aminicenantota bacterium | reverse complement strand
GCGTACCCGCCGCGCTTCATGATCTCGGCCAGGGAGGGGTAGGGGGACTCGAGCCGCTGGCCGTTGTTGTACTGCTTGAGGGCGTGGGGCGGCAGGGAATAGAACATGACGGCGTGGCTGGGGGTGGTGATGGGGATGACGCTGTAGGCGTTGGCGAAGCGCACGCCGGCGTTGGCCAGCGCGGCCAGGTTCGGCGTGGCCGAGTCCCCGCCGCGGTAGTCGAGCGCGTCGGCGCGCATCGTGTCCAGGGTGATCAGGAAGATGTGGCGCGGGAGCGGGCGGCGCAGCACGAGCCAGCCGGCGGCGGCGAGCGCGGCGAGCGCCGGCAGCAGCGCGAGCGGCCAGAAAGAGCGCTTGCTCATCGGGCGAAGGCGTCGCGTACGGCCGTGTAGACGGCCTCCAGGTCGTAGGAGAGCACCTTGGTGCCGCCGACCGTGGCCATGAAGTTGGCGTCGCCCTGCCAGCGCGGCACGATGTGCTGGTGGAAGTGGTCCTTGATCCCGGCGCCGGCCGCCGGACCGATGTTCATGCCGACGTTGAAGCCGTCGGGGCGGAAGGCCTGGCGCAGGACGGCCAGGGAGCGGCGGGTCAGCTCCCACAGCTCGTCGAGGGAGCCCGGCGCCGCCTCCTCGGGCGAGGCCAGGTGGGCCAGCGGCGCCACCATCAGGTGGCCGGAGCTGTAGGGATATCGGTTCAGCATGACGAAATAGTCGCGGCCGCGGAAGCAGACCAGCGCCTCGCGGTCGTCGCGCGCGGCCGCGGCCCGGCAGAAGACGCAGCCATCCCCCCCGCCGGCCTGGCCGGTGATGAACTTCCAGCGCCAGGGAGCGCGGAGGAACTTCATCCCCGCACCCCGCGGCGGAGGCAGCGCGCCGTCATTTTTTCTTGTCCAGCTCGTTCTGCAGCAGGTCGCCGATGGTCGTCACCGAGTCGTCCTCGGCCTTCATGTATTTCTGCAGCTCCTCGCGCTCGCGGGCCTTGGCCAGCGCCCGCAGGCTGAGGTAGGCCTTCTTGCGCTCGACCTCGACGCGCGACACCAGCGCCTCGATCTTGTCCCCGGGCTTGAAGCGCTGCTCCAGCTCCTGCGGGCTGATCTTCTCCTCGTCGATGTCGCCGATGCGGATGAAGCCCTCGATGCTGCGCGTGATCTCCACGGCCAGCCCGGCCTCGTTGACCTTGCGCACCGTCACCGCGACGGTGCTGCCCGGCTTGTGCTTGGCGAAGAAGGAGCGCCACTCGCCCTCGGCCAGGTGCTTGATGCCCAGCTGCACCTTGTAGTTGCGGTCGAGCTCGTCGCTGATGATCATGGCGTCGATCTCCTCGCCCTCCTTCATGAACTCCTCGGGCGACTCGATGTGGTGGTAGCTGATGTCGGAGATCTTCACCACGCCCTCCACGCCGTCCTCCAGGCCCATGAAGACCCGCGACTTGAGGATCTTCTTCACCTTGGCGCGCACCACTTCGCCGCGCTTGTGCTTCTCCAGGTAGCGTTCCTCGGGGCGCGTCTCCAGCTGCTTCAGCCCCAGCTTGATCTTGCGCTCCTCCTTGTTGAGCTCGATCACCTGCACCCACAGCTTGTCGCCGACGGCCACGTACTCCTCCACGGAGGTCGGCCGCCCTTCCCAGGTCAGGTCGGAGATGTGCAGCAGGCCCTCGACCCCCTCCTCCAGCTCGATGAAGGCGCCGAAGGAGACGATCTTGACCACCTTGGCCACCAGCCGCTTGCCCAGCGGGTACTTGGCCTCGATGTCCAGCCAGGGGTCGGCGAAGCGCTGCTTGATGCCCAGGGAGATCTTGCCCGTCTCCTTGTTGATCTCGAGCACCTTCACCTCGACCTCGTCGCCCTTGCGCAGCCGCTCGCGCGGGTGGTTGATGCGGCCGTAGGAGATGTTGTCCTTGTGCACCAGCCCCTCGACGCCGCCCAGGTCGACGAAGGCGCCGTAGTCGACGATCGACGTCACCACGCCCTTGACGACCTGGCCGGGGGCGAGCGTCTCCAGCAGCTGCTTCTGCTTCTCCTGGCGCTCGTCCTCCAGCAGGATGCGCCGCGAGACGGTGCCGCTCTTCTCCTTCTTGTTCAGCTTGACCACCTTGAACTCCAGCTCGCGGCCCAGCATCTTCTTGGGGGCCTTGACCTTCTGGATGTCCACCTGGCTCATGGGCAGGAACATCTCGACGCCCATGTCGACGACGAAGCCCTTCTCGTCGGGGGTCAGGCGCACGATGCGCCCCATGATGGGAGCGTTCTTCTTGTAGGCGTGGAAGATGTTCTCCCAGCCTTCCTGCTCGTCGAGCTGCTTCTTGGAGACGATGATGTAGCCTTCCTTGAAGTTGACGTTCTTGGCCAGCACCTTGATCGTGTCGCCGACCTTGTATTTCAGGTTGCCTTCATGGTCCAGGAGCTCCTGGCGGTCGAGGATGCCCTCGGTCTTCTGGCCGATGTCGATGACCACGCGGTTCTCGACGATGTCCACGATGCGCCCTTCCAGCGGGGCGTTGGAGCCGACGGACTTGAGGTCGTACTCTTTCACCAGCTCGGAGAAGTCCTCCGTGTTCTTCTCGATGGTGTCGTTGCTGTCTGACATGTTGCGTCTCCTTAAGCCTTTATAGCTTCTGCAAGAATTTTTTTACGTTGTCCAGCTCCTGCGGCGAGGTGGAGGCGCCGGCGGCGAGGCCGACGCGGCGGAACGCGCGCAGCCGGGCCGCGGCGCGCCCCCGGCGCAGGTCGTCGGCCGTCTCGATCCAGAGGGCGCGGCGGTTCTTGGCGCGGGCGATCTGGTAGAGCTTCTTGGTGTTGGAGGAGGTGCGGCTGCCGACGACGACGACGGCGTCGACCCGGGCGGCGAGCTTGCGCACCGCCTCCTGGCGGTCCTGGGTGGCCTGGCAGACGGTGTTGACCACGTGCAGCTTCTGGCAGCGCTCGACCAGGGCGGCGACCACCTGCCTGAAGAATTCGGTGTCCAGCGTGGTCTGGGCCACCACTCCCGCCTCGCGCAGCCGGGGCAGGGCCTGCGCCGCAGCCAGCGAGTCGATGACGCGCACGTTGCGGGCGTAGCTGCGGGCGGCGACGATCTCCGGGTGGGCGGGGTCGCCCACGATCAGCACCGGGGCGCCGCTGCGGCCCAGCCGCTCGATGACCTTCTGCACCTTCTTGACCAGCGGGCAGGTGGCGTCGAGCAGGGGCACGCCGCGCCGCCGCAGGCGGCGCTCGGCGTCGCGGGGGATGCCGTGGGTGCGGATGCACAGCACCTTGTCCCGGGCGATGGCGTCGGACGGGGAGACCTGGCCGATGCCGCGGGCCGCCAGGTCGTTCAGCACCGGGGTGTTGTGGATCAGGGGGCCGTAGGTCTGGATCGCCTTGCCTTGCCGCTGGAATTCGTCGATCAGTTTCAAGGCTCTTTTGACTCCGAAGCAGAATCCCGCCTGCTCAGCGACTAAGATTTTCATGAAATAGAGCCAAACTATACATGATTGCCGGCATTTTGTCAACCGGCGCCGGCCGTTTCCTGCCGCCGGAAAGGGCCTCTTGGCCTGCGTCCGGCGCCGCGCGGCCGGCTTGACAACCCGGCCGGGAAGGCATATAAAACGGCCGGAGGTATCCCGCCATGAACGTCAACCTGGACAAGGCCCGCCGGCTCTCCCTGCCCGCCCGTCTTCCCGAGAAGAAACCGTTCGCAGCCGGCATCCGCCGCGCCCCCGACCGCGGCTTCCGCCTGACCCCGGCCCAGGCCAAGACGGCCCTGAAGAACGCACTGCGCTACGTTCCCGCCGGGCTGCACGGCGAGGTCGCCCCCGAGTTCCTGGAGGAGCTCACCACCCGCGGGCGCATCTACGGCTACCGCTGGCGGCCCGCGGGAAGCCTGAAGGCCAAGCCGGTGCAGCGCTACCCCGGCAAGATCCTCGCCGCCAAGGCCTTCCAGGTGATGATCGACAACAACCTCGACTTCGACGTCGCCCTCTACCCCTACGAGCTGGTGACCTACGGCGAAAGCGGCCAGGTCTTCCAGAACTGGATGCAGTACGGCCTGGTCAAGGCGTACCTGCGCGAGATGAGCGAACGGCAGACGCTGGTGGTCTACTCGGGCCACCCGCTGGGGCTGTTCGAGTCCTCCCCCGACGCCCCGCGGGTGATCTCGACCAACGGCATGCTGGTCGGGATGTACGACAACCCCGCCGGCTTCCACCAGGCGGCGGCCATGGGCGTCTCCAACTACGGGCAGATGACCGCCGGCGGCTGGATGTACATCGGCCCGCAGGGCATCGTCCACGGCACCTACCTGACCCTGCTCAACGCCGGCCGCATGTACCTCGGCATCCCGAACCAGGCCGACCTGGCCGGCGTGGTCTACCTCAGCTCGGGGCTGGGCGGCATGAGCGGCGCCCAGGCCAAGGCGGTCGAGATCGCCGGCGGCATCGGCGTCCTGGCCGAGGTCGACTACTCGCGCATCGAGACCCGCCACCGCCAGGGCTGGGTCTCGCGGATCTCGGCCGATCTCGACGAGATCGCCCGCTGGATCGACGAGTTCCGCCGCTCGCGCCGGCCCGTCTCCATCGCCTACCACGGCAACGTCGTCGACCTGTGGCAGTACGTGCTGGACCGCGGCATCCGCGTGGAGCTGGCCTCCGACCAGACGTCCTGCCATGACGTGTACGGCGGCGGCTACACGCCGGCCGGGGTGGACTTCGCGGAGGGGCGCCGCCTGCTGCGCGAGGACCCCGAGCTCTTCCGCCGCAAGGCCGACGAGTCCCTGGTCCGCCAGTTCCATCTCATCCGCCGCATGGCCGAGCGCGGCACCCGCTTCTGGGACTACGGCAACTCCTTCCTAAAGGCGGTCTTCGACGCCGGCGCCGCCGACGTCGCGGCCAACGGCCGCGACGAGAGCGACGGCTTCGTCTTCCCCAGCTACGTCGAGCACATCATGGGCCCGCTCTGCTTCGACTACGGCTACGGCCCCTTCCGCTGGGTGTGCCTGAGCGGCCGGCCGGCCGACCTGAAGCGCACCGACGAGGCCGCCATGGCCTGCCTCGACCCCGACCGCCGGGCCATGGACCGCGACAACTTCGAGTGGATCCGCAACGCCGGCCGCAACAAGCTGGTGGTCGGCACCCAGGCGCGCATCCTCTACGCCGATGCCGCTGGCCGGGTGCGGATCGCCCTCAAGTTCAACGAGCTGGTGCGCCGCGGCGCCATCGGCCCGGTGATGCTCGGCCGCGACCACCACGACGTCGCGGGCACCGACTCGCCGTTCCGCGAGACGGCCAATGTCCGCGACGGCAGCAACGTCACCGCCGACATGGCGGTGCACAACTTCGCCGGCGACGCCGCCCGCGGCATGTCGATGGTCGTCCTCTCCAACGGCGGCGGCGTGGGCGTCGGCAAGGCGTTCAACGGCGGCTTCGGCCTGGTGCTCGACGGCACCCGCGCCAGGGACCGCGTCATCCGCTCGGCCATGGAGTGGGACGTGATGAACGGCATCGCCCGCCGCGCCTGGGCGCGCAACGAACACGCCCTCGAGACCGCCGCCGCCTGGAACCGGGACAACCCCGGCCGTGGCCTCATCACCCTGCCCCACCTGGCCGACGACGCCATGGTCGACCGGCTGGTGGAGCGGAGCTTCCCGAAAAAGAAGTAGTGTTAGTGATAGTGTTAGTGTTAGTAGCAGCATTAACAGTTTCTTAGAGCCCGGTTTGCACTCACGCACCTGATGCTCGTTAACGTCGGATCCCCCTCGGGGTTACACCTCCTCGGGGACGCCACCCCTGTGCGGGGTCGGCAGCGTCGAACCTCGAACGTCGAACCTTGAAGCACTGGAAGCACGTTCTTTCGCGTTATCTGTGGGTTGAATCCGGGCCCGGTTTGCCGTACAATGGGCCCGTCCCTTCCGGGAGCAAGGAGAAAGGCCGATGGCATTGGTGAAAAAAGGCAAGGACCTCTGGTTCTTCGAGGACCTCTACAGCGACACGACCTACGGCTTCAAGGTATCGCGGGTGATCGTCCCCGAGACCGACACCGGCTTCCAGAAGCTGATGATC
>DAHVOV010000073.1 GCA_027318645.1 Candidatus Aminicenantota bacterium | reverse complement strand
GCGCAGCAGGGTGCGGGTCTCGCGGACGGATCCCTGTTCACTGACCAGCCGATAATCGAAAAGGCGGACGGTCTGCCCGCTGGCGTCGGGCATCTGCACCGCCAGCAGGTCGGTCAGGGGGTGGGAGCGGTGGACGGTCTCCACCACTTCCTCCTCGCAGATGAAGTCCAGCAGGGCCGATTCCAGGCGCCGGCAGTAGCCGGCGGCGCGGCGCAGCAGGGAGTGAAGCCGTTCCCGCTCCGGCTCCGTTCCCGGTTGGCCTCCCAGCTCCCGCCATTTTGCCCTCGCCTGCAGGCGCTCGTCGTTCCAGGAAGGCGCCCAGAGACAGCGGTCATCGCGGATCAGCGTCTCGAAGACGCGCAGCGCCTCGCCGTAGCGGTCGCGGGCGTATTCCCTGTCGCCCCGCTCCAGGCCGTGCTTGCCCTGGAGGGCCAGGGCCCTGGCCATGCCGATCACGGGGGTCCCGCGCCGGTAGCAGTCCAGGGCCGGCTCCAGGTCGCCCGCCTTCAGGTAATGGTCGCCCAGCAACGGCCAGCTCCAGGCTGCCTCGTACCCCCGCAGCCGCCGGCACAGGTCCCGGGCCGCCTCGACCCTTCCCTGCTCGAGAAGCTTCTCCACGTCTCCGCCGCTTCCCGGCAGGACGAGGGGGAGCAGGAAAGCGAGGAGTAATGCCGGCAGGCGCCCCGCCCGCGAGGTCCGGCGCGGGATGCCCGCCCATGGACCCCGTTCCATGTGAAGCCCCGGGGCCGCTGCCGGAAGGTGATCATGCTCCTTCATCCTGTTCTCCTTCTTTGTCGCCGGACTCCGCGACGTCCCGCCTTTCGTCCTTCCTGACCTCGAGGACGTGCTTCTTGTCGGGCTCGAGGATCGACTGCACTTCCAGGAAGGCGTTCCCCAGGGCGGTGCGGCTCGGCCTGTCGCGCTTGTAGTAGATCCAGCCCTTGCCCTCCATCCACAGGAAGAGAAAATGCAGCATGGCGCCCGCTGCGAGGACGGACAGGGTGAACAGGGCCGGCTTCATGGCAGGATTGTAAAGACTAATAAGGAAAAAGTAAAAAGGCAAAAGGCAAAAGTAAGAAAAGAGCCCATCAGTGATAGTGATAGTGGAGGGCCAGTGCTATCCAAAACAAACCGCTTTTTGGATAGATAATCAGTACGGTAAAGGGTTTTGGGACTAGGCAATTCGGGTTTTCAAAGAAGGTTGAGCTCTCGTAAGACTAAATTTCCAAGCACCAAGCACCAAATTCCAAACAAATTCCAAGTTCCAATTTCCAATGACCCAAACGAAGGCGCTCACTCGAAATGCTGCCACTACTGGAAATTAGGCAATAATTCCATAAATGAGTGCATTTACTTTTCGTTTTGGTCATTTGGACATTGGTGCTTGGTGCTTATTTGGAATTTGGTGCTTGGAAATTGGTGCTTTAGTCCTACCAGCTTCTAAAAGTTATTTTGGACAGATCTGGTGGAGGGCAATTACAGACAAATAGGGAAAATCGTTTCAGAAGCTCTTTCCCAATTTACATTCATCTACCTTCCCTCTTTCTTACCTGGAGGACCAATTGGTCTTGGTTTCGGAAATTGGTGCTTGGAAATTGCCGTTTCCATCCTGCCCGTCTCACAAGGTTTCTTACAAGGTTATTTTGAACCGATCTGATCACAAATCGCTATTCACTTATCCTTGCTGTTGCCGTACGCCGTCAGCCGTACGCCGTACGCCAAGCTCCATTCTTTCTCGTCACTCGTCACCTGTCACTTGTCACCGAGGCCGCCTCTGATCTCCTTTATCATGTACTGCCGCAGGTCCCCGGGCAGGGGGCTGGTCACCTCGACCCGCTCGCCGCTGAAGGGGTGGTCGAACGCGATGCGAAAGGCGTGCAGCGCCAGGCGCGGGAAGTCCCGGCCCCGGCTCTTGTTGTAAAGGACGTCGCCGAGGACGGGATTGCCGAAGTGGGCCAGGTGCACGCGCAGCTGATGGGTGCGGCCGGTGTGCGGCATGAGCTTGACGAAGGTGAAGCGCTCGAATTCGCGGATGACCGAGAACTCGGTGACCGCCTCGCGCCGGTCTTCGCGGTCCTCGCCGGCCACCTCGAAGCGGGCGCGGTTCCTCAGGCTGCGGGCCAGCGGCCGGTCGATGGTGCCGTTGCGGAAGCGCATGGCGCCGGCGACCAGCGCCAGGTAGGTCTTGGCCATGGCGCGCTCCTGGAACAGCGCCTGCATGGCGCTCACCGCCTCCTCGCTCTTGGCCAGGATCAGCACTCCCGAGGTGTCCTTGTCCAGGCGGTGTACGATCCCCGGCCGCTCCTGGTCCTCCATCTCGCCGATGCGCGGGTACTCGTGGCGGAAGATGTCGAGGATGGTTTCGCGCTTCTCGCCGGCGCCGGGATGGACCGCCAGCCCCGGCGGCTTGTCGATCACCAGCAGCCATTCGTCCTCGTAGAGCTTGCGCAGGGCCTGGGAGGGGACATAGGGGGGCGCTTCCTCGGCCGGGCGCAGGACCACGACGAGGTCGTTCGCGCGGACCTCCCGGCTCTTGCGCGTCTCGGCCTCGCCGTTGACCGTCACCTGCCCGGCGCGGATCAGCCTCTCGATGCGGGTGCGCGACAGGTCGTGGAGGGCGGCGGCCAGGAAGTGGTCGAGCCGCTCCCAGTACTCACCCGCCCGCAGCTCGGTTCTCGCGCTCACCTTTCTTCCGGAAGCCGGCGCGCAGCAGCAGGGCGGCGACGACGCCGGCGATCGAGACCAGCTGCGGCACGGAGAGGCTGGTCCAGGGGCGGTCCATGCCGCCGATGACGTAGCCGCGGTCGGGGTCGCCGCGGAAGTACTCGACCGCGAAGCGGATGAGCGAGTAGTTCAGCATGTAGGCGGCGAGGACCTGGCCCTTGAAGCGGCGGCGGCGGTAGAGCGAGAACAGGAACAGTAAGTTGGCCAGGTTGAGGGCGGCCTCCATGACCTGGGTGGGGTAGAGGGGGACGTAGAGCGGCACGCCGGTGATGGCGTTGGCCTTGAGGTCGGTGAACACGGCGGACAGCGGGAAGTGGGCGGCCTCGCGCCCCCAGCAGCAGCCGGCGGCGAAGCAGCCCAGGCGGCCGAAGAAATGGCCCAGGGCCAGCCCGGGGGCGACGATGTCGCCCAGGAGCCGGTAGCTGAGCCGGTGGCGGCGGATGAACCAGACGGCGAAGACGGCGCCGAAGATCAGGCCGCCGTAGAAGCTGCCCCCCGAGGTGAGCAGGTACTTCATCTCGCCGGGGAAGCGCAGGTAGTAGCCCAGGTTGCTCGCCAGCAGCCAGAGCTTGGCCCCCAGCAGGCTGAGCAGCATCACCCAGAAGATGAAGTCGACGAAGACCCCCAGGTCGAGCCCCTCGCGGCGGGCCAGGCGGATGGCCAGGAGCACCCCCAGCAGCACGCCCAGGGCGAAGAGGAAGCCGTAGCTGGCGATGGTCAGCGGGCCGACGTGGATCAGGATGGGGTGCATGAGTCCCTCCGCAGCAGGGTGAAGGCCAGCAGCAGCACGCCGACGGTGATGCCTCTGTCGGCGACGTTGAACGTCGGCCAGTGCCAGGATTTCACGAAGACGTCGATGAAGTCGACGACGTAGCCCAGGCGCAGGCGGTCGATGAGGTTGCCCAGGGCGCCGCCCAGGATGAGGGCGTAGGCGAGCAGCTCGAGGCGCTCGTCCCGGCGGGCGCGCAGGAAGAAGACCAGGACGACCAGCAGAGCGGCGGCGGCCAGCGCGGTGATGACCTTGGGCACCCAGCCGCCGTCGTGGCCGGAAAGGAAGCCCCACACCGCCCCGGAGTTGCGCACGTGCCAGAGGCGGAGGAAGCCGCGGGCCACGTCGCGCATCCCCTCCAGGGGCAGGGCGCGCGTCACCAGCCACTTGCTCGCCTGGTCGGCCGCGATGAGCAGCCCCATGAGCAGCAGGTACGGCCGCTTGCCCTTGAGCGTCATGCGCCCGCCCCCTCGACGGCGGCCACGGCCTCGGCGCAGCGCGGGCACAGCTCGGGATGCGGCCCCGCCGGCGGCGCCGCGACCCAGTTCCAGCAGCGCGGGCACTTGCGCCCCGCCGCCTTGCGCACGGTGACCTTCTCGGCGGCGCCGGCGCGCACGGTCAGCCCGGCCACGACCAGCAGGGTGCGGAACAGCCCGGCATCGGCGCGCAGCAGCGCCGCCTCCTCGCCCTCGCTCAGGACGGCCTCGATGTCGGCCTCCAGCGAGTCGCCGATGACCTTGGCGGCGCGCGCCGCCTCGATCTCCTTCAGCAGGCGGTCGCGCAGGGCCATGATCCGCTCCCAGCGGCCGGCGTCGACGCCGGCGCGCAGCGCCTCGTCGACCCGCGGGAAGCGTGCCAGGTGGATGAAGGGCTCCTTGCCCGGCCAGGCGGGGAGGAAGCCCCAGGCCTCCTCGGCGGTGAAGGAGAGGATGGGCGCCATCAGCAGCAGCGTCTCGCGCAGCAGGGTGAACACCGCCTGCTGGCAGGCGCGGCGCTCCGGGGCGCCGGGGCGGCCGCAGTAGAGGTTGTCCTTCTGGACGTTCAGGTAGAAGGCGCTCAGGTCGTTGGTGAAGAAGTTGAACAGGGCGTGGAAGACGGCGTGGTACTCGAACTCCTGGTAGCCGCGCAGTGCCCGCGCCTTCACCTCCTGCAGCCGGGCCAGGATGTAGCGGTCGGTCTCGCCGTAGGCGGAAACGGGAACGGCGTCCCGCTCCGGGTCGAAGTCGGCCAGCACGCCGAGCATGAAGCGCCAGGTGTTGCGGATCTTGCGGTAGCTCTCGCTCAGGCGCTGCAGCATCTCCTTGCCCAGGCGCACGTCCTCCTGGTAGTTGACCATGGCCGACCACAGGCGCAGGATCTCGGCGCCGCTCTCCTTGATGATGTCCTGCGGCTCGATGGCGTTGCCCAGCGACTTGTGCATGGTCTTGCCCTCGGCGTCCAGCACCCAGCCGTGGGTGATGACGGCGCGGTACGGCGACGCGCCGAGGGCGCTCACCCCCACCAGCAGCGAGGAGTGGAACCAGCCGCGGTACTGGTCGCCGCCCTCGAGGTACATGTCGGCGGGCCAGCGGTGGCCGGGGCGCTGCTGCAGGATGCCGTGCGACGAGCCCGACTCGAACCAGACGTCGAGGATGTCGCGCCCCTTCTCGAACTCCGCGCCGCCGCAGGCGGGGCAGACAGTGCCGGCGGGGACGAACTCGGCCGCCTCGCGGCGGTACCAGGAGTTGGACCCCTCGGCGGCGAAGGCCTTCTCCACGTTGGCGACCGCGGCCTCGTCGAGCAGCGGCTCGCCGCATTTCCTGCAGAAGAAAGCGGGCAGGGGCACGCCCCAGTCGCGCTGGCGCGAGATGCACCAGTCGGGGCGGCCGGCGATCATGCTGGCGATGCGCTCCTGGCCCCAGGGCGGCAGCCAGGAGGCGCCGCGGATGGCCTCCAGGGCCCGTTCGCGCAGGCCGGCGTGGTCCATGGCGATGAACCACTGGGCGGTGGCGCGGTAGATGACCGGGTTCTTGCAGCGCCAGCAGTGGGGATAGGAATGGGAGATGGTCCCGGCGTGCAGCAGGCTGCCGTTGGCCTTGAGGTCGGCGACGATGCGGGCGTTGGCCTGGAAGACCTGCAGCCCGGCGTAGGCGCCGACGGTCTCGTCGAAGCGGCCGTCGGGGCCGACCGGCGAATAGATATCGAGGCCGTGGGCGATGCCGGCGTGGTAGTCGTCCTCGCCGTGACCCGGCGCCGTGTGCACGCAGCCGGTGCCCTGGTCGAGCAGGACGTAGTCGGTGTTGATCAGCAGCGAGTCGCGGTCAACGAGCGGGTGGCGCGCCTTGAGGCCGTCCAGCTCGCGGCCCTTGAACTCCTTCCGCTTCCTGAAGG
>DAHVOV010000065.1 GCA_027318645.1 Candidatus Aminicenantota bacterium | reverse complement strand
GACACGACCTTGTAGACCGGCAGGATGTTGCGGTGCTTCTGGATCAACTCCTGCAGCTCCGACTTGTAGTCATTGATGCGCAGCTCGTCGTGGATGAGGCCGTCCAGGGTCTCATGGAACAGGTCCTGCACCACGCGCGCGGCCGCGTTGAAGTTGGAGTCGAGGTAGACGGCGCCGATGACCGCCTCCAGGCAGGAGGAGACGATCTTGGCGTTGCGCCGGCCGTCGTTCTTCTCCTCGCCGCGGCCCAGGCGGATCTTGCCGCCCAGGCCGATGGAGCGCGCCAGGCGGAACAGCACCTGGCTGGACACCAGGTGGGCGCGCAGCTTGGCCAGGTCGCCCTCGCGCAGGTCGCGGCCGCGGCGGTAGATGGCGTCGGTGACGGCCAGGCCGATGACCGAGTCGCCCAGGAACTCCAGGCGCTCGTTGTCCAGGCCGTGGTTGCGCCCGCCCTCGTTGAACGACTTGTGGGTCAGGGCGGTGAGCAGCAGGTCGCGGTCCTGGAAGCGGTGGCCCAGCTTCTTTTCCAGCTCCTCCATGGCCCTAGCGCACCTTCATGACCACGAAGGTCAGGTCGTCGGCGTTGGCCTGGCCGGCGGAGAACTCGATGGCCTGCGCCAGCAGCCGCTCCTTGATCTCCAGCGCCGGCAGGCCGGCGAACTCGACCAGCTGGCGCCGCAGCTCGGGGACGCCGAGCATGCGCCCCTCGTTGTTCATGATCTCCGACAGGCCGTCGGAGAAGAAGAAGAGGATGTCGCCCGTGCGGTACGGCAGGCGCAGCTCCTCGATGTTCTCCTGGCTGAAGTGGGTCAGGCCCAGGGCCATACCGCGCGGCGCCAGCTCGCGGCACTCCCCCGTCTCCGCCTGGTAGAGCAGCGCCGGCGTGTGCCCGGAGCGCGAGAAGATGAGCTCGCGCGCCTTGAGGTCGAAGCGCACCAGGTTGATGGTGATGAAGGTGACCTTCTCGAAGGAGTTCTGCAGGCTCTCGTGGCACTCGCTGAGGATGGCCGCCGGCTCCTTGCCCGACTTCTGCAGGCAGTTCATGATGCCCTTCAGCTCGGCCATGTAGAAGGCGGCCTTGGCGCCCTTGCCCGAGACGTCGGCCACCAGCACCGACAGGTAGCTGCCCGGGGCGTGGAAGTAGTCGAAGTAGTCGCCGGCGATCTCGGTGGCCGGGATGTTGACGGCGGCGATGTCGAACTCCGGGCAGGCGAAGTGGTCGGGCGGCAGCAGCTTGAGCTGGATGCCGCGGGCGATGCGCAGCTCCTCCTCCAGGCGCTGCTTCTCCTTCTCCTCGGTGAGCAGGCGGCCGATGCCCGAGGCCATGTCGTTGAACGACTCGGCCAGGAAGTGCATCTGCTCGCGCGACTTGATGCGGATGCGGTAGGAGAAGTCGCCGCGGCGGATCTTCTCCGTGCCCTTGGTCAGCTCGTTGACGGCGCGGGTGATGACGCGCACCATGCGGTAGCCGATGAAGAAGGAGACGATGATGAAGAAGCCGAACAGCCCCAGCATGAAGCGCACCAGGGTGGAGATGGGGAACACCCCCGCCTGGCTGTCGCTCTGGCGCAGCACCTGCAGCTCCTTCTGCAGCTCGTCGAGGCGCTGGCTCTTGCTCAGCAGCTCGGCCGGCGCGCCGCCGGCCTGGATCTCCTTCTCCAGGGCGCGCTTCTGCTTCTCCAGCACCAGCGAGCGGTCGGAGGTCTTCAGCTTCTCCATGATCTTGGAGAAGTCGTTGATCAGCAGGAACATGTTGAACTTCAGGGCCGGCTTGCCCTGCTTCAGCTCGTCGAAGTCCCAGAAGCGGAAGGTGAAGGGGAAGGGGAAGCGGTACTTGCCGAAGGCGTCGCCGGCATCGTCCTCCAGGCGCACGGACACGCCCTCGGCGGACATGCGGCCGATGGCGCTGCCCCCGGCGCCCATGAACATGACGCGGAAGTCGCCGATGCGCGGCATGGCGTCGAAGAGCTCCTGGTTCATCGTCTCCAAGACCAGCGCGGCATACGCCCCCTGGCGCCGCTGCACGCCGTGGTAGAGCGTGCCGCCCGCCCGGAGGAACCCGTCCCGGAAATCGGCCAGCACGCCGTTGGCGTCGGGGAACTTGGCCAGCAGGCCCTCGGGGTAGATGAAGAACGGCTCGAACCGGCCGCCCTTCTCGCGGAAGAAGGCCAGGTTCATGAAGCGGTCGCGGCGGCGCTGGAAGCGCTCCACCTCCTGCACGATGCGCTGCTCGTCGGCCAGGCCGATGCAATAGTCGGCGAAGTCGCCGAAGCTGGTGACGTCGCGCTGCAGCAGGTTGCCGAAGATGGCCGAGTTGTACTGGTAGATGATGATGTTGGTGATCAGGTAGAAGAAGACGGTGATCAGCACCGCCGGCGTGACGATGAAGAACAGCGAGGAGATGATGAGCCGGTTGCGGATCTTCCACAGCAGGCGGCGGCGCACGATGCCCAGCAGGCGCACGACGGCGAGGATGATGGCCAGCCAGAGGAAGAACTTGAATGTGCCCTTGGAGAAGAAGAAGTAGGAGAAGAGGGCGATCAGCCCCAGCGAGGCGATGGCGGCGTCCAGCTTGCCCAGCTTGGAGGCGACCTCCTTGCGGTAGACGTTCAGGAAGCCCAGCAGCTTGGCCACCAGCAGCACGACGGTCAGCCACAGGAAGAAGCGGAACGTGCTCTTGGAGAACACGATCCAGGAAACCAGGGTCAGCGCGGCGAACGCGATGATCGTGACGTCCAGTTTGCCCAGCTTTTTCAACATGGGACCTGATTATATAGCGTGTTTTGGATCATTTCAATCATTATACGTAGCGAAATGGCTTTAGGATGCATGAAAGCCATAGAACTATTCAGGGGCTTGCAGACCGACGGTCCATCGAGGTTTCAACAGCAAACCTTTGAAATTTAGAGCTGCCCACGAACTTGCAGACCGACGGTCCTTCAAGGTACCACGTACCACGTACCACGTACCAGGTTAAGAAGCAAAAGGAATTGCCATGATTAAAGAAAAGCAGAGGATAATCATGACCGCATAGAATTATTTCTTTTTGCTGTTTGATTTGAGATAGCTGATGAAACCATTTAGAAGGCCGGTTACCTTGTTCAGGCGACCGAACATGCATCTAAAGAAAGTCTCATCGATATAGCCGATGTCCAAAGCGGAATACAATAGGCTTTTTACTTCGGCGCAGGATCCTCTGGCGATGAATAGAAAGTTGATGAATTCCTTATTGGAGTTCCTCTCAAAACCCTCGGCAATATTGGACATGATGGATATCCCGGCTCTTTGAATCTGGTCTCTAAACCCGTAATCCCTACATTCGAGGAATTTCTGGTAGATCACCTTGACCAGCCCCCTTGCTTCCTGCCACGATTGGATCTCCTCGAATTTGGCAATCATCACGAATTCCTCCAATCAATAATTTTGATTTTAGAAGGCCATACTTCT
>DAHVOV010000063.1 GCA_027318645.1 Candidatus Aminicenantota bacterium | reverse complement strand
GGTCACTCGTCACTGAGCACTGGGCTCGTCCTTCTTCACCTGCAGCACCTCGGCGATGACCTTCTCGAAGCTGGCGCGGTCCAGGGCGCCGCGCGCCATCTGCGGCTGGCCGCTGGCGGGGATGAACAGCAGGCTGGGGATGCTCTGGATGCCGAAGGCGCCGGCGAGCTCCTGCTCTTTGTCGGTGTCGACCTTGTAGACGTCCAGCTTGCCGTCGTACTCGGCGGCGACCTTCTCCAGGATGGGGGCGACCATCTTGCAGGGCCCGCACCAGTCGGCGTAGAAATCGATGATGGCCGGCCGGGTGCCGAGGTATTTCCACTCCTTCTCCTTCTCGTAGTCGAAGATCTTCTCGATGAACGCCTTTTTGTCCAGTTTTTCCATGGTCATGTCTCCTTTATTCGATTTTTTTCGCGATGCTCCATGAAGCGGCGCACCACCGCCATGTCGCAGGTCCCGGCGCCGTGGAAGCGCCTGCAGAACAGCTCCAAGCCGGCACGGTCGCGGGCAAGGGGCGATCCGGGCACGGTGTCGTCCAGCGCCCCCAGCGCCGCCCGAGCCAGGTTGGGCATGGCCGGGCTGATGCGGTAGAAGACGTGCTTGCCCTGGCGCCGCGACTGCAGCAGGCCGGCGCGCTCGAGGAGCGCCAGGCTGCGCGATATCAGCGGCTGGGACAGGCCGGTGACGGCCATCAGCTGGCAGACGAACAGCTCACGCCGGCGCAGCAGCGCCAGCAGGCGCAAACGGTTCTCGTCGGCCAGGGCCTTCAGGATGAGCACGTCGCTTATCATATATACATATTAATATATGTTTCTATGTTTGTCAACCATTCAAGCAAGCAACCGAGTGATTGGCTCGTTGATGGGTAGATGGGCAGAAGAGGCGACGGCACCGGCAGCGAGCTCCTGCCAGCGCCCTTCCCCATCAACCCATTTGCTCTTCTACCCTTCTACTTTTCGGCCAGCCCCATGGCCTGCCGCCACTCCGGCGGCAGAAAGGCCACGCGCAGCCGGCGGCCGTCGACGGGATGGGCGAAGGCGTACTGGAAGCAGAGGAGCCACAGCTCGCTGCCCGGCGCGGCGCCGCCGTAGCGCACGTCGCCCAGCAGCGGCGCCAGGCGCTCGCGGAAGTGGCGGCGGATCTGGTGGGTGCGGCCGCTCTGCGGCAGGGCCAGGAAGAAGAAGCGGCCGCCGTGCTCGCGGCAGAAGCGGACGTAGGTCAGCGCCTCCTTCTCCCTCCCCTGCCACTCGAGGCGGGAGCGGACGACGCAGGAGGCCGGCGCGTGTTCGAAGGGGGCGGTGGCGGCCAGGTAGCGCTTGCGGACATGCCGCCCGTCGAACAGGCGGTGCAGGGCCGCCTCGCAGCGCTTGTTCTTGGCGAACAGGACCAGCCCCTGCGCCGGCAGGTCGAGGCGGTTGACCGGCGCCGGCCGGTAGCCGACGCCGCGGCGCGCCAGGTACCCCTGGACGCCGTGCAGCAGGTCGGAGACGTCGCTGTAGGGGGTGGGCTGGGTCGGCACCCCGCCGCGCTTGAAGACGACCAGCAGGTGCTCGTCCTCGTGCTTCACGTCGGCCGAGTCCAGGACGCACTCCCGGACCGCGAACTTCGGCCGGTCGACGCGCAGCAGCCGGCCGCCGGCGGCGGAGGCGCCGTCGCGCAGCCGCTCCTGGCGGTCGTGGTCCCACACGCTCCCCTGATGCAGCAGCCGCTCCGCCTCCTCCGGCGTCGCCCGCAGGTGCCGCTGCAGCGCCGCGGACAGGGTGAGGCGCTCCCCCGCCTTCAGCTGGATGAAGAAGCGGTCCATGTTCCTGTAAAAAGGGGCCGTACCGGGCATGCGCCGATTGTAGGCCGGCGGAATCAAGGTGTCAATTTGCCAAAGTGACGCGTGACGAGTGACAAGTGACAAGGAACAGCGAGATCCGAACATTTCCGGGCAGCCTGGACGGATCGCAAGATTCACATTCATGCGTTTCTGGGATGGCGATTCCTCGTCACTCGTCACTTGTCACTCGTTACTGAGCCTGTCGGCTTGCGTTCCTTGACAAAAGGGGTGCCGTTCATTATATAACTGTACTTCGACAATCACGCCGAACCGCGTCACCGGGAGGGTCTGATGACCAACATGCGCACGTACGAAGAGGAGCTCAAGAGCTTCCACTGGGGGATCTCCGAGAAGGAGCTGGGATACAAGGCCGGCGACGTCATCAACATCGCCGCCTACTGCAGCGACCGCATCTGCGCCCAGGGCAAGGGGAACAAGCTGGCCCTGATCTGGGAGGGGCATGAGGGCGAGGTCAAGCGCTACACGTTCAACGACATGCGCCTGCTGACCAACGCCATCGCCCAGTACCTGAAGAACCTCGGCCTCGAGCCCGGCGAGCGCGTCTGCCTGTTCATGGACAAGGTGCCCGAGCTCTACTTCGGCTTCCAGGGCATCCTCAAGCTGGGCGCCATCGCCCAGCCCCTCTTTTCGGCCTTCGGCGCCGAGTCGCTGCTGACGCGGCTGGCCGACGCCGGCACCGCCGCCATCCTCACCCAGAAGAAGCACGTGGCCAAGGTGCGCGCCCTGCTCAAGGACTGCCCCTCCCTGCGCCATGTCATCATCGTCGACGACGACGGCCTCAAGCCCCTGCGCGAGAAGGAGGTCGCCCTGCACATGGAGAAGGAGCCCAAGGTGGAGGACTTCCCGGTCTATCCTTCCCAGGCCGAGACGCCCTCGGTCCTGCACTACACCTCCGGCACCACCGGCAAGCCCAAGGGCGCCCAGCACGTCCATTACTCGCTGATCTCGCAGTACATCACCGCCAAGTACGTCCTCGACCTCAAGGAGGACGACATCTACTGGTGCACCGCCGACCCGGGCTGGGTCACCGGCACCTCCTACGGCATCATCGGCCCGTGGGCGAACGGCGTCACCCAGTGCGTCCTCGACGCCGGCTTCAAGGCCGAGTCGTGGTACAAGTTCATCGAGACCCACCGGATCACGGTCTGGTACTCGGCGCCGACGGCCATCCGCTCGCTGATGAAGGAGGGCGACGAGATCGTGAAGAAGTTCGACCTCTCCAGCCTGCGCCACCTGTGCTCGGTCGGCGAGCCGCTGAACGCCGAGGCGGTGCTGTGGTCCAAGAAGGTCTTCGGCTTGATGTTCCACGACACCTTCTGGCAGACCGAGACCGGCAGCATGATGATCACCAACTACCCGACCATGAAGATCAAGCCCGGCTCCATGGGCAAGCCCTTCCCGGGCATCACCGCCACCGTCGTCGACCTGAAGACCCACGAGCCGATCCAGAAGGCGGGCATCGTCGGCCTGATCGCCATCAAGCCCGGCTGGCCCTCCATGTTCCGCACTTATTGGAAGAACGAAGAGGTCTACAAGAGCAAGTTCAAGAACGGCTGGTACATCTGCGGCGACCGCGCCTCGATCGACGAGGACGGCTACTTCTGGTTCGTCGGCCGCGACGACGACGTGATCAACACCGCCGGCCACCTGGTCGGCCCCTTCGAGATCGAGTCGGCGCTGCTGGAGCACGAGGCGGTCGCCGAGTCGGCGGTGGTCGGTAAGCCCGACCCGGTGAATATGGAGGTGGTCAAGGCCTTCATCGCCCTCAAGCCCGGCTTCCAGGCCTCCAAGATGCTCGAGCTGGACATCATGAACTTCGTGCGCAAGAAGCTCTCGCCGCTGGCCATGCCCCAGGAGATCGAGTTCGTGCCCGGGCTGCCCAAGACGCGCTCGGGCAAGATCATGCGCCGCGTGCTGCGCGCCCAGGAGTGGGGCGAGGAGATCGGCGACACCTCCACCCTGGAGAACGACTGAATCATCCAAACAACTTCAATAGACGTTGACGATCCTCGTTTTCCT
>DAHVOV010000062.1 GCA_027318645.1 Candidatus Aminicenantota bacterium | reverse complement strand
CCAGAGCTACATGCCGGCGCAGGAGATCCAGATACTGGAGAACCCCGGCGATCCCCGGCTGAGCCCCTGGTACGCGGCCGCCTTCGGCGCCACGCTGCTCACGCCGGAATGGACGTTCCACGCGACGGACCGCATGCGGTTCCCGCAATAGCGGAAAGCATCGATTGTCATCAGTGACAAGTAACCAGTGACGAGTGACGAGGAGCAGCGCTAGTCCGAACAACAGGCGGCGATTCCCTTCTTTCTTGTCACTTGTTACTCGTCACTTGTCACTGAGTTCGCCGGCTTAGCCGGCGTCGAGCACCTGCCTGACCGCCTGCGCCAGCTCCTGCGACGTGAAGGGCTTGGCCAGGAAATGGGCGTCCTCGCCGGCGCCCCCGGCCCGGACCGCGCTCTCGGGATGCCCCGACATGAAGATCGGCTTCAGCCCGGGGGCCTGGCGGCGCGCCTGTTCCATCAGCGTCGTGCCGGTCATGTCAGGCAGGATCATGTCGGTCAGCAGCAGGTCGAAGCCGGATGCGGCCAGGGCGGCCAGGGCGGCGGCGCCGTCGCCGGCCGCCTGCACGCGGTAGCCCAGGCTGGACAGGACCAGCTGGATGAAATCCAGCACCATGTCGTCGTCCTCCACCACCAGCACCGACTCCGTCCCGCCCGGGAGCTCGCCGGGCCTTGCCTCGGGCTCGGCGGTGCGGGGGGGGAGGCCGGTGGCCGGGAAATAGACGGTCATCCTCGTGCCGCGGCCGGGCGCGGAGCGGACCTCGATCGAGCCGCCGTTCTGCTGCACCGCGCCGTAGACCGAGGCCAGCCCCAGCCCCGTGCCCTGGCCCAGGGGCTTGGTGGTGAAGAAGGGGTCGAAGATGCGGTGCAGGTCGGACTCGGGGATGCCGTTGCCGGTGTCGGCCATGGCCAGCACGACGTACTCGCCCGGCTTCATGACCGGGCTTGCCGCTGCCGGCGGGCTGGCCACGCGCTGGCGGCGCGTCTCGATGGTGAGCGTGCCGCCGTCGGGCATGGCGTCGCGGGCGTTGACGGCCAGGTTGATCACGATCTGCTCGACCTGGCCCGGGTCGGCCATGATGGGGCCGATGGCCGGGCTCAGCTTGAGGACGGGGCGGACGCCCTCGCCGAGCAGGCGCTCCAGCAGGGCGACGATCTTCTCGATGTGCAGGTTGAGGTCGATGGGCCGGGGCTCGATCTCCTGGCGGCGCGAGAAGGTCAGCAGCTGGCGGGTGAGCGACGCGGCGCTGTCGGCGGCGCGCATGATGTCCTTCAGCCGGGCGGCCGCCGGCCCCGCGGGATCCACCTTGGACAGCGCCAGGCCGGCGTTGCCCATCACCGTGGTCAGCAGGTTGTTGAAGTCGTGGGCCACGCCGCCGGCCAGCCGCCCCACCGACTCCATCTTCTGGGCATGGAGCAGCTGCGCCTGCAGCCGCTCCTTCTCCTCCTGCTGGCGGCGGCGCTCGGCCAGCTCGCGCGCCATCTCCTCGAGGGCGCGCTGGCCGATGAGGAAGGAGGCGAAGGAGGCGAGGGTGATGAAGACGATGGCCACGGCGTTGTCGGCGAAATACTCCATGGAGCGGAAGAACGGCAGGCGCAGCTGGTGCCGGGCGTAGAGCAGGAACAGCGCCAGGATGGCCATGTTGACCGCGCCGTAGATGAGGATGACCCGCTTGCGCCGGACAACCAGCAGCGGCGTCAGCGTGAGCAGCCCCAGCAC
>DAHVOV010000037.1 GCA_027318645.1 Candidatus Aminicenantota bacterium | reverse complement strand
AGGCGATGGTGAAGGCGTTCAACGCCCGCGTGCCGATGGGCCGCGCCGGCGACCCCGACGAGATCGCCAAGGTGGTGCTGTTCCTCGCCTCCGACGCCGCCAGCTACATGACCGGCGAGACGGTCGTGGTGGATGGAGGATATCTCTTGAGCTGACAGATATTACAAAGGAAAAAGTAAAAAGGTAAAAGGTAAAAGTAAGAAAAGACGCGGGCCGAACGACAGATCGCCCAGCGCCCGCTTTCTTCACTTTTACCTTTTTCCTATTACCTTTTACCTTAATAGTTTCACTCCGGCTTTCCCTGAACTTCCCTATTCCATGCTGCTCCTTGTCACTCGTCACTTGTCACTCGTCACCCAGCCGTTTTTTTCTTGCATATTCTCGCTTGCCCTCCTATATTGACCTTAGCGAGGCCCCATGAACAAGGCGAAGATCAAGGCGCTCCTGCTGCCCGTCGTCGTGCTGCTGCTTCTGGTCTCCTGCCGGGCCAAGCCGGCGCTGGCCCCCTCCCAGGACCTGAAGCCCCGGGTCGTCCTGGGCATCTTCGGCGGCATGGGGCCGGAGGCCACGGCCAACATGTACCAGCTGATCGTCGGGCTGACGCCGGCCAGGAAGGACCAGGAGCATATCCCGACCCTGATCTACAGCCTGCCGCAGGTCCCCGACCGCACCACCGCCATCGAGAACCATGACCCCGCCATCGTCCCCTGGCTGGTCGAGGGGGTGACGCGGCTGGAGCGCGCCGGCGCCTCGTTCATCATCATCCCCTGCAACACCGCCCATTACTACCACGAGCGGATGCAGGCGGCGGTGCGCATCCCCATCCTGAACATGATCCGCGAGACCGCCGACGCCGTCGCCGGCTATTACCCCGAGCGCCGCGACGTCGGCCTGCTGGCCACCAGCGGCACCATCCGCACCGGCCTCTACGAGAAGGAGTTCGCCGCCCGCGGCAGGCGCGTCATCGTCCCCGACGAGGCGGTGGAGCGGGACTACGTGATGAAGGCCATCGCCCTGATCAAGGCCGGGAACACCGGCAAGGAGAGCGAGGACCTGCTGGCCTTCGCCGGCGAGCACCTGGAGAAGCGCGGGGCGCAGCTGCTGGTCCTGGGCTGCACCGAGATCCCGCTGGCCTTCAACCCCGACCGCGCCCGCGTGCCGGTGATCAACGCGACCAAGGTGCTCGCCGAAGCGGCGATCAGCAAATTCAACGAGCTTTCAGGCAAATAACCGATCTTCAGGGAAGAGAGAGAGAGAAGACAGAGGGAAGGAGACAGGGAAAGGCGGAGTGGGAAACGAGCATTAACTGAACTTTCTCAAATCGCTCTTCTGTTTGCCCCTGCAATGCACGCTCCCCTTCTTTCGAGGCACAGCCCTTTCTTAGAGCTCTCCAAGCTACCAAGCAAAAGGCTTTCACTACGTCGGACGTCGAACCTCGAACGTCGAACCTTGAAGCTCTGTTAGATCATTCTTCTGTGCTGGCATCTCGTCACGCGTCACGATAGCTCGGACAGATCTGCTGTTACTTTCCTCCCTTTCCGCCGGTATTACTGAACGGAACCGGGTCCCGCCCGAGGAGGAAGACCATGAAGAAGGCACTGTTCGCGCTGCTGATAGCCCTGCTGGGCGCGCTGGCCGCCCATGCAGCCGACGCCAAGGTATACACCGCCCATCATATCAATCCCCACGCCCCGGCCATCGACGGCCGCGGCGACGACCCCTGCTGGGAGAAGGCGGACTGGTCCGGCGGCTTCACCCAGACCGACCCCGACTGCGGCGCCGCTCCCGGCGAGGCCACCGAGTTCAAGGTCATGTATGACGAAAAGAACCTCTATGTCCTGGTCCGCTGCCACGACAGCCAGGCCGGAACGATCGCCCGCCGCGTCTCGCGCCGCGACGAGCTCGACGGCGACCACCTGGGGGTGTACATCGACAGCTACCACGACCGGCGCAGCGCCTTCGGCTTCAAGGTCAGCGCCGCCGGCGTCAAGGCCGATGGCACCCTCTCCGGCGACAGCCTCAGCCAGGACCTGACCTGGGACCCGCTGTGGACCGTCAGGACGACGGTCGACGCGGGCGGCTGGACCGCCGAGATGGCCATCCCCTTCAGCCAGATCCGCTTCGCCTCGGGCGACGAGGCGACCTTCGGCCTGCAGGTGCGGCGCATGCTGTACCGCCGCCAGGAGCTCTCCTCCTGGCAGCACATCCCCAAGGAGGCGCCGGGCTTCGTCAGCCAGTTCGGCGAGCTGCGCGGGCTCAAGGGCATCCGCGCCCAGCACCAGGTGGAGCTCGTCCCCTACGCCGTGGCCCAGGCCACGCTGTCCCCCCGCGAGACGGGCAATCCCTTCGCCGGCGGCCGCGAAACCGCCCTGCTGGGCGGGCTCGACGGCAAGGTCGGCCTGACCAGCGACCTGACCCTCGACTTCACCCTCAATCCCGACTTCGGCCAGGTCGAGGCCGACCCCTCGGAGGTCAACCTGACCGCCTACGAGACCTTCTTCCAGGAGAAGCGCCCCTTCTTCACCGAGGGCCGGAGCATCCTGGACTTCCAGATCACGGGCGGCGACGGCGACTTCAGCATGGACAACCTGTTCTACTCCCGCCGCATCGGCCGCGCCCCGCGCTACGAGCCCGACACCGGCGCGAACGAGTACCTCGACATGCCCACGGCGACATCCATCCTGGGCGCCTTCAAGGTCACCGGCAAGACGCGCCACGGCTTCTCGCTGGGCGTCCTCGACGGCATGACCGCCCGGGAAACGGCCGCTGTCAGCGCCAACGGCCTGCTGCGCGACGAAACGGTGGAGCCGCTGACCAACTACTTCATGCTGCGCGCCCAGCAGGACCTGCGCCAGGGGCGGACCGTGCTCGGCGCCATGGTGACCGCCGTCAACCGCGACATCAACGACGAGGCGCTCGATTTCCTGCACCGCCAGGCCTATGCCGGCGGGATCGACCTGTTCCACAGCTGGAAGGACCGCCGCTACTACGTATCGGCCAAGGCCGTGTTCAGCCTGGTGCGCGGCAGCGCCCAGGCGATCGACCGCACCCAGAGGTCGTCGGTCCATTATTTCCAGCGCCCCGACGCCGACTACCTGGACTACGACCCGAACCGCACCTCGCTGGGCGGCTGGGGCGGCAACTTCGAGATCGGCAAGAGCGGCGGCAGCCGACTGAACTGGGCCGGCGGCCTCGCCTGGCGCTCGCCCGGGCTTGAGCTCAATGACATGGGCTACCTTTCCCGCGGCGACGCCGTCCTGGCCTGGGGCTGGGCGGGCTACCAGATCACCAAGCCGACCTGGATCCTCAACCAGTTCAACATCAACTTCAACGCCTGGAAGGGCTATGACTTCGGCGGCGAGCCGATCTTCGTCGGCGGCAACGTCAACTTCTGGTCCCAGTTCCGGAACTACTGGAGCGTCAACCTCGGCATCAACCGCCAGGGGCCCAACCTTTCGCTCGGCGCCCTGCGCGGTGGTCCCGCCCTGCGCTGCGCGCCGGGCTGGAACGTCTGGGGGTATCTGAACTCCGACTCGCGCCGGCGCCTCAACGGCACGCTGAGCGGCTCCGTCTATTCCGCCGACGACGGCTCGCGGCGGAGCGAAAGCGCCAACCTGTCCCTCAACTACCAGACGGGCAGCCGCCTGTCGCTGCGCCTGGCGCCCGGCTACTCCCATAACCGCAACCGCGCGCAGTACGTCTCCACCGCGGACGCCGCCGGCGGCAGCCACTACGTCCTGGGCGAGCTGGACCAGCGGACCCTCTACGTGACCATGCGCCTGAACTTCAGCGTCACGCCCGAGCTCTCCATCCAGTTCTACGGCCAGCCGTTCCTGAGCCGCGGCCGCTACAGCGCGTTCAAGCGCGTGACCGACCCCCGCGCCGACCTGTTTCGCGATCGCTTCCACTCCTTCGCGGGCGACGAGATCGCCTTCGACACGGCCGGCGGCGCCTACCGGGTGAGCGAGGGCAACGTCGCCTACTCCTTCTCCGATCCCGACTTCAGCGTCATGGAGCTGCGCTCCAACCTGGTGCTGCGCTGGGAATACCGGCCGGGCGCCGCGGTCTACGCGGTCTGGAGCCACGGCCGCTCGGGCGACAACGGCCGCGGGGACTTCGACCTGGCCGACGGCTTCGCCGACCTGCTGCGCCTGCCGTCGACCAATGTGTTCCTGGTGAAATTCACCTACAACTTCAACCTATAGAAATACAGGGAAGAATGAGGGAAGAGTGAGGGAAAGACAAAGGGAAGACAAGGTGGGAAAGAGGCCCTGAAAAGGCCTTTCCCACTCTCTCTTCCCTCCTTCTTCCCTCTGCCTTCCCTTTGTCTTTCCCTGGAGTTCGAGAAGCCCTGCCTTGACTAATCCCTGCCACTCTGTTAAATTGAATCATTGATACTTGGACCATTGGAGAGAAAATGGCACAACCCACAATAGAAAACAAAGACATCAAGATGGCCGTCCTCATCGACGGCGACAACGCCCAGGCCTCGCTGCTGCCCAAGATGCTGGCCGAGGTGGGCCGGCACGGCTCGGTGACCATCCGCCGCATCTACGGCGACTGGACCACCTCGAGCATGCACTCCTGGAAGGACGCCCTGCACAACCACGCCGTGCAGCCCATCCAGCAGTTCCGCTACACGGTGGGCAAGAATGCCACCGACAGCGCCCTGATCATCGACGCCATGGACATCATGCACCGCCGCTTCGTCGAGGGCTTCTGCATCATCTCGTCGGACAGCGACTACACGCGCCTGGCCACGCGCATCCGCGAGGAAGGCTTCTTCGTCATGGGCATCGGCCAGAAGAAGACCCCCAAGTCGTTCGTCAACGCCTGCGACATCTTCATCTACACCGAGAACCTGGCCCCGCGCCGCGACAGCTCCTCGCGCTCGGAGCGCGAGCGCAGCGAACGCGGCGGGCGCGGCCGGGACCGCGGTCGCGGCGGGCGCGGAAGCCGCAGCGGCGGCGGCGCCAAGGGCGGAGAGCCCCAGCAGCAGCCGCAGCCGGAGCAGCTGGAAATGCCGGAGCAGCCCCCCCAGCCCCAGGAGCAACAGCAGCAGCAGTCGCTCTACGCCGGGTCCGACCCCATGCCGCTGCTGCGCGAGGCCTTCGAGATGGTCGTGCAGGAGAACGGCTGGGCCAACCTGGGCCCGATGGGCAAGGCGCTGCAGCAGCTCGACCCCGGCTTCGACCCGCGCAGCTTCGGCCAGCGCCAGCTGTCCTCGCTGATCAAGTCGCTCCCCGACTTCGAGGTGCGCCGCGACGAGGAGGACGCCTCGGCGGGCATCTGGGTAAGGCTCAAGGAATAAAGTCAGCGCTAAGTGATAGTGATAGTGGTAGTGGTAGCAAAGCCATTTGCGAGCTGATTTCAAGATCGTTCGATTGCTGTTACTACCACTATCACTACCACTACCACTTGGTTCTGCTTTTTTCGCAAGAAAAATGGCGGCAAATTGTCTAAAGCAATGAGGACATGATGAAAAGAGCGATTCTCCTGCTGGCGACTCTGCTGCTGATGGGAAGCGCGTCGCAGCTCCGCCCCTGCGACGTGACCGTGGAGACCAAGGCGGCGAAGGAAAAGGGCAAGATCGAGGTCAAGCTCTGCGTCGACCGCTTCCACCGCTCCTGCCCGCTGGACATCGGCGAGACCGACCTCAAGGCCGAGGGGCTGGTGATCGAAAAGAAAGGCGAGTGGCGCAACGTGAAGGGCAGCCTCTACGAGATCGACCTGGTCGTCCATCTGACCGGCAAGAAGGCCGGCACCATCACCGTCCTGCGCTGCTGCCCCAAGCGCGGCCCGCAGGAAGAGGTCATCACCATCGAGCCACTGTGACAAGTAAAGAATAGAAATACTTCTTCCTCCTCACTTCCCCGGCCCTGCCCGCAAGGGCAGGGCTTTTTTATTGCCAGGGCTGCAGAGAAAGACAAAGGGAGGAGAGAGGGAAGAATGAGGGAAGAGAAAGCGGAAAAAGCGCTTTCAGGGCTTGTTTCCCACTCTGACTTTCCCTGTTTCTTTCCCTCTGGCTTCCCTCTCTCTTCCCTGTAGCCTCCTTCGCTGAGAACTTGAAGCTCCGCCGCTGCGTTTCCTCCATGTCGGCCATTTGGGACAGAGGAGGATCGCCAATGCGTAAATTCCTGAAGATCTCGTGCATCGTGCTGGGCGCTGTCGTTCTGCTGGGCCTGCTGGCCCTGGCTGCCGCGGCCCTGATCCCCTTCGATCCCATCCGGCCCGAGACGCGGAACATCCCCGACCAGTCGCCCTTCAAGCTCGACGAGAAGGCCGGCCTCTACCTGGCCGATGACGGCCGCGAGCTGATGGTGACCTGGGGATCCTACGGCGGCCTGACGGTCAACGACTTCCACCCGCTGGCCGGCGGCGACCTCGTCCCCGCCAGCGCCGACGACTTCACCTGGAAGCCCTACTACAAGAAGGAAGAATATCGCGTGGCCTTCGCGCGCGACGCGGCCGGCGCCGTGACCGGCATGCGCTGGCATGACGCCGCCGGCAGGGAGCATGCCGCGGCGAAGCGTCCCGACCCCGCCTATGGCCAGGCCGAGGTGCGCTGGCACAACGACGGCGTCGAGCTCGTCGGCCTGCTGCTGACGCCGGCCTCGCCCGGGCCCTGGCCGGGGGTGGTCTTCGTCCACGGCTCGGGCCGCAGCATCCGCGATTACCTCTATTACCTGCAGACCGCCGACTTCCTGGCCCGCAACGGCTGCGCCGTCCTGCTGCCCGACAAGCGCGGCTGCGGCAAGTCGGGCGGCGAGTGGCTGACCTCGACCTTCGCGGACTACGCCGGGGACGCCCTGGCCGGGATCGACCTGCTGGCCGCGACCGACCACGTCGACCCGGCGCGCATCGGCCTCATCGGCGTCAGCCAGGGAGGCTGGGTCCTGCCGCTGGCCGCCTCGCTGTCGGAGAAGGTGCGCTTCATCATCCTCAATTCGGGGAGCGCCACCGTGCTGGACGACACCATGCGCTACGAGAACGAGTGCAACCTGCGGGACGCAGGCGTGCCGCGCTGGCTGGCGACGCTGGTCGCCCCGGCCATCGCCGCCCAGATCCGCCGGAACCACGGGGCGTTCTGGAAGCTGAACGGCCGCTTCGACCCGCTGCCCTACTGGCTGGAGCTGAAGGTCCCGGCGCTGGTGCTCAACGGCGAGAAGGACCGCAACGTGCCGGTGCGGCGCAGCCTGGCCGTGCTCGAGGAGGCGCGCCGCCGCAATCCCGGCGCCGACATCACCGTCAAGGTGTTCGCCGGCTCGGGACACGGCCTGGAGGAGGGCGACCAGGCCGGCATCCGCCGGGAGTGCCTGCAGCTGATGGTCGACTGGATTAGGTCAAAAACCAAGAACTCGGTGGACGGCTGACGGCGGACGGCATACGGCAAGACAAGCCACGGAACATTGCTTGCGGCTTACGACTCACCCCAGAATGGCTTTTTATGTTGGGAACAGCAAAGAATCGAACTGTTGTTTTTGCGAATCACGAATCGCGAGTTACCTATTACGATGGCTGTTTCTGCCGTCCGCCGTCAGCCGTATGCCGTCCGCCAAGTTTCCACTTTTGCTGATTGCCTTCACCGTCCGCCGTATGCCGTACGCCGTACGCCAAGTTCCAGAAGCCCCGGATCAGGTGAACATCCGCTTCAGCCCCTTCTCGAGCTCCAGGAACGGATCCAGCCCTGCGAACTGCAGCTCGAAGTTGCTCCCTTCCAGGTGCTGCAGCCCGGGGACCGCCCGGGCCTTCCCCGCCGCCGGCGCCGCCCCGCTCCCGGCCTCGAACTGCACGCGGTCGGCGAACACCTCGGCCTTGCGCCAGGCGCAGGCGCGGGCGAAGAGCTTCACCGCGCCCACGTAGAAGATCTTCTCCATGCCGGCGGGCATCTGGCCGTAGCGGTCGCGCAGCTCGTCGCGCAGCGCGCGCAGCTCGAAGGCGTCCTTCGCCTCCAGCACGCGGCGGTAGGCGGCGATGCGCTCGCTGGTCCCGGCGATGTAGTCCTCGCCGATGGCGTAGGGGAAGTGGACGCGCAGGGCGAGCTCCTTCTCCTCCGCCGCCTCGCCCTTCATGGAGCGGATGGTCTGGCGCAGCAGCTCCAGGAAATAGTCGTAGCCCAGGGCCTCGACGTGGCCGTGCTGGCGGTTGCCCAGCAGCGCCCCGGCGCCGCGCAGGTGCAGGTCGAACTCGGCCAGGCGGAAGCCGGCGCCCAGCTGCGAGAACTCGCGGATGCCGTCGAGGCGCTTCTTGGCCAGCTCGCTCACCTCGCCCTTGCGCTCGTCCACCAGAAAATAGGCATAGGCCTGGCTCGTGGAGCGGCCGATGCGGCCGCGCAGCTGGTACATCTGCGTCAGCCCAAGGCGGTCGGCGTCGAGCACGATCATGGTGTTGACGCGCGGGATGTCGATGCCGTTCTCGATGATGGTGGTGGAGAGCAGGACGCGAAACTTGCCGGCGATGAAGTCCATCAGGTTGCGCTCGATGGCCGCGGTCGGCATCTGGGCGTGGACCACGACGATGGGCACGTCGGGCAGCCAGGCGGCGAGCTGGTCGCGGAAGCGGAAGATGTGTTCGATGTGGTTGTAGACGACGAAGACGGCGCCGTCGCGCTCGATCTCGTGCAGGATGGCCGACACCACCGCCTGGCGCGAGAACAGCCCCACGTAGTTGCGGATGGCCAGCCGGCCCAGCGGCGGCGTGCGGATGAGCGAGATGTCCTGCAGCCCCGACAGGGCCATGGACAGGGTGCGCGGGATGGGCGTGGCCGACAGGGTCAGGACGTCGACGCTCTCGCGCCCCTTCTTGAGCTTCTCCTTCTGGAAGACGCCGAAGCGCTGCTCCTCGTCGACGATGAACAGCCCCAGGCGCTTGAACTCCACCCCCTTGGCCAGCAGCGAGTGGGTGCCCACCACCAGGTCGACGGCGCCGCCGCGCAGCCCGGCCAGGACGCGCTTCTTCTCCGCCGCCGGCACCAGCCGCGACAGCATGGCCAGGCGCAGCGGGAAGGCGGCCAGGCGGCGCTCGAAATTGCGGAAGTGCTGCAGGGCCAGGATGGTGGTCGGGCAGAGGAAGGCCACCTGGCGGCCGTTGGCCATGGCGCGCAGGGCGGCGCGCAGCGCCACCTCGGTCTTGCCGAAGCTGACGTCGCCGCAGACCAGGCGGTCCATGGGGAAATCGGCCTCCATGTCGGCCAGCACGCGGGCGATGGCCTGCTTCTGGTCCTCGGTCTCCACGAAGCGGAAGTCCTGCTGCAGCCTCTCCTCCAGCTCGGGGACGGCTCCGAGCGCGGTCTTGCGCACCGACTTGCGCATGGCATACAGGTCGAGCAGCTCGCGGGTGTAATGGACGATGGCCTTGCGCGCGCGCTCGGTCTTGGCCTGCCAGGTCCTGCCGCCCAGGCGGTCGAGCGCCGGCGCCGCCCCCTCGCTGCCGCTGTAGCGCCGCAGCACCTCCAGCTCGTGAAGCGGCACGTAGAGGAACTCGCGGTCGAGGTACTCGATCTTGAGGAACTCGCCGCCGGCGCCGTCCAGGCGCAGGCGGGTGAAGCCGGCGAAGCGGCCGATGCCGTGGCGGCGGTGCACCACCCAGTCGCCCTCGGCCATGTCGCGGAACTCCTCCTCGCTGGCGGCGCGGCGCGGCCGCTCCTCGGGCGCGGCCGGGCGATAGGCGCGGCCGGTGAGGCAGGCCAGGCGCAGGCGCGGGTTCTCGAACGAGCAGGGGACGTTGAAGAAATGGCATTCCAGCGCCGGCAGGCGGACGCGCAGGTTCTCCAGCAGCCGGGCGTCGGCGGCGAAGGCCAGCAGCCGCCAGCCCTGGGCGGCCCGGCCCCGCAGGTCCTCGACGTCCGACTCGGCGAGCTCGGCAAGCGCCCGCGGCAGCACGCGCACCTCGGGCTCCTCCAGCGGGTCGGCGGCGAAGTCGGCCAGGTCAACCGCCTTCAGCCCGGCGGCGGGGAAATCGAAGAGCCGGCCGACCTCGGGAAGCGTGCCGCCGCCGCCGGCCATCGCCTCGCGGATGCGGCGGAAGTTCTCCAGCAGCTTGCCGTGCTCGTCCTCCAGCCGCCGCCGGTTGGAGGCCAGCACGCGGCTGCCGGGAAGCAGGTCGGTCAGGAACGCCGCGTCCCTGCCCGCGGCCGGCGCGTAGCGGTTCTCGCCGACGCGGGCGCTCTCGAGCGTGCCGGTGGAGCGCTGCGTCTCCAGGTCGAAGGCGCGCAGCGAGGCCAGGCGCTTTCCCTCGAATTCCAGGCGCAGCGGCCGCTCGGCGGCGACCGGGAAGACGTCGAGCACGTTGCCGCGCCAGGCCAGGTCGCCGGCGATCTCCACCGCCTCGCGCGCCTGGTAGCCCATGGCGGCCAGGCGGGCGATGAGGTCGCCGCGCTCCCACAGGTCGCCGTTGCGCAGCTCCAGCGCGCTGCCGGCGCCGGCGCCGGGGCGCTCCAGGCGGACGGAGAGGGCGGCCAGGGTCGTCAGCACGATCATCTTCCCGCCCCGGCGCAGCTCCTCCTGCAGCCGCTGCCTGTCGGCGATGCGCCGCGGGTCGGGCTCGGAGTTGATGTAGGGGTCCTCCCAGGGCAGCAGGTGGGCATGGACCGGCGCCTCGGGGCGGCCGAGCAGCTTCAGCCACTGGCCGAGCTTCTCGCGCCGCTCCTCGAGCGGCTCGTTCTCGCCGACGATCCAGATGACGCTTTCGCCGCGGCGCGCGAAGACCGCGGCGACGGCGAGCTCGCGCGCCTCGCGGTCGACCGTGGCGATCTCGACCCGCTTTTGCGGCGAGTCGATCTTTTTCCAGAAATCGTCGCTGAAAACCGGCAGTTCCATTGGCTTCATTATAGCACCAACAAAACGAGTGAAAAGTGAAAAGTGAAAGAGTCTTTCATGTGAAAGGGCATTGCCGGGCTCGAAGGGACAAGAAAGGGCTCGGTATTCTAGTTCTGTAGAACTCTTTCACTATTCACTATTCACTTTTCACTGTTTCATTGTTTCACTTTTCACTTCCTTCACTATTCACTCGATTGACTTGCCATCCTCGACCCGCTACACTTAAGCCCTGATGAAACGGCTGGCCATCGATTTTCCCCAGAAGGACTTCTTCGTCTCGACGTTCGGCCCCGACGTCTACGTCGTGGGCGGGACCGTGCGCGACCGCGTCCTCTACGGCCGCGCCGCCGTTGACCGGGACGTCGACCTGCTGGTCACCGGCATGGGCTACGACGAGATCGAGGCCCGGCTGCGGCGCCACGGCAAGACCGACACCGTGGGCAAGAGCTTCGCCGTGATCAAGTTCACCCGCCAGGGGCGGACCTTCGACATCGCCGTGCCGCGCCGCGACCGCCGCAAGGAGGGCGAGGGGCGCGGACACCGCGACATCGAGGTGCAGTGGGGGCCGGAGGTCACCCTCGAGGAGGACCTGGGGCGCCGCGACTTCACCTGCAACTCCATCGCCGTGCGCCTGGCCGACGGAGGCGTCGTCGACCCGCACCGCGGCCTGCAGGCGATCGCCGCCCGCCGCGTGGTGATGACCTCGCCGGACAGCTTCAGCGACGACCCGCTGCGCGTCCTGCGCGCCGCCCGCTTCGCCTCCAGCCACGCCTTCAGCGTGGAGAAGGCCATCTACGCCAAGGCGCGCAAGGTGCCGCTGGCGGGGCTGAGCGCCGAGCGCGTCGCCGACGAGCTCGTCCGCCTGCTGCTGGAGTCGCCGCGCCCCTCGCTGGGGCTGCAGGAGTACTTCCGCCTGACCGTGCTGGGCCAGCTCTTCCCCGAGCTGGCCGCCCTGGCCCTGACCATCCAGGACGCCTATTTTCACCCCGAGCGCGACGAGCAGGGGCACCATTCGGTGTGGGCGCACACGCTGATCACCGTCGACATCGCCGCCAAGCTGGCCCGCGCCGAGGAACTGGACGAGCCCCGCGCCCTGGCGCTGCTGCTGGCGGCGCTGCTGCACGACGTCGGCAAGCCGCACACCACCTCCTGGGAGTTCAAGCGCGGCCGCATGACCGTCACCTCGGCCTTTCACGACTCCCGGGGGGCGCGCCTGGCCGAGCCCGTCCTGGAGCGGCTGCGCATCGACCACCGCGGCGGCTTCCCGCTGCGCCGCGTCGTGCTGCGCCTCATCCAGCAGCACCACCGCATCTTCGAGCTCTACCGCAACCGCGGCGAGATCACCTTCAAGGCCGTGGCCCGCGCCGTCAAGGACATGGACGGCGAGGACCGGCTGCTGCTGCTGCTCGACTTCGCCGACCGCCGCTCGCGCGCCGCGCGGCCGCTGGCCTTCCGCAAGCTGGACGCCATCGCCCTGTGGTTCCAGGCCAGGAAGGAGGAGTACCGCATCAGCCAGGAGACCATGAAGCCGCTGGTCCTCGGCCGCGACCTGCTGGCGCTCGGCGTCCCCGCCGGCCGCCAGATGGGGGTGCAGCTGAAGAAGCTGTACGACCTGCAGCTGGAGGGCGCCTTCCGCACCCGCGAGCAGGGGCTGGCCCTGTTCCGCGCCGGGCGGGCGAAGAAGGAGGCCGGGAAATGAAGCTGTACCTGCGCAACGGCTTCCTGGAGAAGGACGACCCGCTGATCATGGGCATCCTCAACGTCACCCCCGACTCCTTCTCCGACGCCGGCAAGTTCTTCACCCCCGAGGCGGCGCTGAACCATGCTCGCGCCATGGCGGACGCCGGCGCCGACATCATCGACGTCGGCGGCGAGAGCACCCGCCCCGGCTCCCGCCCCGTCGGCCTTGACGAGGAGATCGACCGCGTCCTGCCCGTCATCGCCCGCATCAAGGAGGAGACGGGGGCGCTGGTCTCGGTCGACACCAGCAAGGAGGAGGTGGCGCGCCAGGCGGTCGAGGAGGGGGGCGCCGACATCATCAACGACATCTCGGCGCTGCGCTTCAGCGAGCGCATGGCGGCGGTGGCCGCCGAGCTCGACGTGCCGGTGGTGCTGATGCACATCCAGGGGACGCCCGAGACCATGCAGCGCGCACCGGCCTACGCCGACGTCATCGCCGAGATCTCCGACTACTTCCAGGAGCGCATCGACTACGCCCAGGGCCGCGGCGTCAAGCGCGAGAAGATCATCCTCGACCCGGGCATCGGCTTCGGCAAGCGCCTGGAGGACAACGTCGCCATCGTGCGCCAGCTGCGGCGCTTCGCCGCCTTCGAGCTGCCGCTGCTGGTGGGCCTGTCGCGCAAGTCGTTCCTCGGGCTGCTTGGCGGCGAGAAGTCCGCGGAGCGGCGCGACGCCGAGACCGTGGCCGCCAACCTGGTCGCCGTCCGCAACGGCGCCGCGATCCTGCGCGTCCACGACGTGGCGGCGACGGTAAAGGCACTGAAGGTCTGGCGCGCCCTGAACTGAGGAGGAGCCATGAAAGCATCCCTGATCGCCCTGGCCTGCCTGGCGCTGGCCGCGCCGCCGCTCCCGGCCGCCGGCGGGCCCGACCTGCCCGCCTTTTTCCCCGACCTGCCCGGCTGGAGCCGCGACGGCGGGGTCGAGCAGTTCGCCCCCGGCAACCTGTATGAGCACATCGACGGCGCCGCCGAGAACTTCCTGGCCTGCGGCTTCGAGCTCCTGGCCGTGCAGAACTACGTGAACGAAAAGAAGCAGGCGCTGACCGCCGAGATCTACTTCCACGGCACGCCCGAGAACGCCTTCGCCATCTACGGCTCGGAGCGGCCGCTGGCCGGCGCCTACCTGGCGCTGGGCAGCGAGGGCTACCACGAGGAAGGGGTGCTGAACTTCATCAGCGACGCCTATTACGTCAAGCTGAACGCCTTCGACCTCGGCGCCCAGGGGGACGAGGCGCTGCAGGCCCTGGCCGCGGCCATCGCCGCCCGCATCAACGGGCGCAACGTCCTGCCGGCCGAGCTTGCCTTCTTCCCCGCCGCCGGCCGCATCGCCCATTCCGAGCGCTACGTGCCGGGCAATTTCCTGGGCCACGAGTTCCTGGGGGCGGCCTTCATCGTCGACTATGAGCGCGACGGCAGGAAGTTCCGCCTGTTCCTGATGTCGCCGGTCGATCCCGCCGCCGTGCTCAGGCGCTGGACCGCCCTCGACAAGGGGTTCGCCGGCGAGATCAAGCCCGGCGCCCTGCGTCTCTCCGACCCCTACAACGGCCCCGTGCGGCTCGTCTGGCAGCGGGGCTTTCTCTGCGGCTCGATCGGCGAGGGCAAGGAGATCGACGCGGCTTTGGACGAGCTCGTTGCCAGCTTGCCGTAGCAGGTCAACGATCTAAGTGGTAGTGATAGTGATAGTGGTAGGAACCGCATAGAAACGAGCTATCGTAATTCGTGATTCGGAACAGCCCAGTATCGGTCCTGATCTTTAATTGTTAACGCTCAGCACCTGACTAGAAATCTTCAGCACCCAAGCGGAGGGCCCTCGTTACTTCGAAACCCACTCGGAGCAGACGCTCCTCGGGGACGCCGCCCCTAGCGGGGCCGGCAGCGTCGAACATCGAACGTCGAACCTTGCAGCTCTCAGAGTTCCTTGTTCGCTAGGTTATAAGATCGCGGCCCGAATGCCGATCTGCAGCCCCACTCCTCCCAGGTCGATCGTGCCCGTTTCGTCCCCCTTCATCGGGGCGTACGAATAGTCCAGGAGGGCCATGAGCTGGAAGACGCGGCCGAGGCGCAGGCTGCAGCCGCCCTGGGCGAATACGCCGAACCCGCTGCCGTTCTCTTCCGCTTCGGCATCAGGCCAGCGCTCGCGGAACCAAGCCTGCTGAAAGCCGCCGGCGACGTATGGCGCGACGGCGCCGTCGCCGAGGCGGAAGCCGGCGCCCAGGCGCAGGGCGAACACGCGCATCCGCAGCGGGTAGGACTCCCGGGGGCCTACGGGGTCGGGCACGACCGTCTCGCCGCGCGCCAATTGCCAGCGGCCGGAGAGCAGGAGGTCGAGCCGCGGCCCGATCCTCCAGCCCAGCTGCGCCTCGAGCGGCCAGCCGGGGCGGTCGTAGACGCGGCGGAAGTCGGCGGACAGGGGGTTGAGGAAGGCCGCGCCGGCGCCGGCGAACAGGCGGCGCCCCGGCGTGCCGCTCGCCGCAGTGAAGCAGGGCAGGCAGGCGAAGGCCAGGAACGCGGCCAGGAGCAGCGCCCGGCGCCTAGTTGTTCTCGTCATCGCGCACCTCCTGCGAGAAGTTGCTCTCGCGTCCCTCGGCGTCGACCGCGCTCACCACGTAGTAGTAATGGCGGTCGGGAGGGAGGAGCAGGTCGGCATAGGCGGTCCCGGCGATGGCCTCGGGGGTCAGCCGCGCGTAGGCGCCGCGCGAGGAGTCGGCCCGATAGACGAGATACCCGGCCGCGCCGGCCGAGGCCTGCCAGTTCAGGTAGACGCTCTTGCGCCGCATGAACAGCGAGTTCACCGCCTGGCTGCGCGCTTCGAGCCCGGCGGGCGGCGCCGGCCAGGCGATCGGCTGGGCCAGGTCGGCCACCGCCGCCACCGCGGCGCGGGTGGCCTCGACGGCGAACCCCATGTCGAGGGTCGCCAGGGTGTCGCCGGTGGTGTGGTAATAGGGACTATTGCTGTCCTCGTTGGCGCACAGCGCCGGGTAGCCCTGGTCCCAGAACGGCGAGTGGTCGCTGTACACCATGCTGGGGTCGATGACCTTGTCCAGGCGCAGCCGGGCGCGCCCCCGCGCCACGGCGATGAAGCGGTCGACGAGCCATTCCGAGGAGTTGTTGCCGTACAGGTCCACGGCAAAGCCCGACGGGTCGGGAAAGGAGATCATGTCCAGGTCGATCACGCCGACGATGCCGTCCCCGCGCTCGCGCGCCTGGACGGCATAGGCGCGGCTGCCGAAGAGCCCCCACTCCTCGGCCGAGACGCAGAGCAGCACGATGGAGAAATCGAACCTCTCGCCGGACAGGAGCCGCGCCAGCTCCAGGACCGCCGCCGTGCCGCTGCCGTTGTCGTCGGCGCCCGGCGCCAGCGCCCGGGGCTGGCCGCTGGTCGAGTCGTAGTGGGCGACGACCACGACCTTCTGCCCGGGCTCGGTCAGCCCGGGGATCATTGCCCAGACGTTGCGGCTCTGGAAGCCGTAGAACGTGAACGGCTGGAACTGGGCCCCCAGGTCCATTTCCTGGAGGCGGCGGCGGAGGAAGCTGCCCGCGGCCTCGCACTCGGGGGTCGAGGCATAGCGGGTGCGGAAGTCCTGCAGCGCCTGTATGTCGGCGCGCAGCCGGTCCTCCGAGACCGCCGCCGCCAGGCGGTCGATGACCGAGGCGGCGCCGGGAGCGGCCTGGGCCCGCTCCCCGGAGAGAGGAGGCTGGACCGGAAGCACGCCCTCCAGGGCGAGGAGCTTCAGGCGATAGGGCTGGGCCAGCCGCTCGCGGAAACCCGCGTCGCCCGTCTCGAGCAGCCATGTGCCCGGCTCGAGGGCGAATCGGCGCACCCCGGGGAGTTCGGCGGGGAGCGGGCGCTCCCCCGGAACGTTCAGCAGGAAATAGTCGGCGGCCGTCACCCGCGTCAGCGGTTGCGCGGCCAGTCCGGCCGCGCGCAGCCGCGAGGCGAGCTCAGGCCGGGCGCGCAGCAGCAGGCAGGAGCGGAGCTCCTGCACGACGGCGCCGCCCCCGGCCTCCAGCGCGGCGAGCGCCGCCGGCGCGACCGGCTTCGACGCCTTCAGCAGCAGCTCGCGGCCGCCCGGCGCGGCCGTGAGGGCCAGGACGAAGAGAATCAAGAGGGCCGGTAAAAGGCCCCGGCAACGGCGGGCACGATCTATCATGGGTCGCTCCTAGGCGGAGGGGAAGGGAAAGGGCGTCAGGAATTGATCTCCTTGAAGATCTCCTCCCAATCGCTCGATTTCTTGAGCTCGGCGAAGATGGTGGTCCACTGCTCCTGGACGTCGAGGATGAAGTCGATCACCTCGCGCACGGCGCCGCGGCCGCCGTAGCGCTTGGCGATGTAGTGCGAGACGCGCTTGATCAGCGGATGGGCGTCGCCGACGGCGGCGGCGAACCCGACCATGCCCATCACCTCGGCGTCGCCGATGTCGTCGCCGATGTAGGCCACCTCCTCCTTTTCCAGCTTGTATTTCTTCAGCAGCTCGAAGAAGGGGATGGTCTTGTTGTAGACGCCCTCGAAGTACTCGTCGACCTGCAGCTCCTCGGCGCGCTTCTTGACCTGCTTGGAGGTCTTGCCGGTGATGATGGCCGTCTTGATGCCGGCCAGGCGGGCGAAGATGATGCCGGTGCCGTCCTTGACGTCGAACGACTTGATCGACTGGCCGTTGGGCATCATGAAGAAGCGGCCGTCCGACAGGGTGCCGTCCACGTCCATGATGATCAGCTTCACTTTCTTGGCGAGTTCCTTCTGGTCCATCATATCATCTCCGTTCTCCATAGGTCGTGCAGGTGCAGCAGGCCGCGCAGGCGGTCCTTGTCGTCGACGACGATCAGCGAGGTGACGGCCCGGTCCTCCATGACCTTCAGCGCCTCGACCGCCATGCGCTCCTCGTGGATGCACAGCGGGGCGGCGGTCATGCACGAGGCGGCGCTGGCCCGTGCCAGGTCCGTGCCCCTGAGGAAGAGGCGGCGCAGGTCGCCGTCGGTGATGATGCCGGCCACGCGGTCCCTCCCCTGCGTGATGATGGCCACGCCGAACCTCTTCTCGTTGATGGTGCGGATGACGCTCTTCATGCGCGCCCCCACGTCGGCCTTCGGCAGCTCACGGCCCTTGTGCATCAGGTGCCTGACCTTGAGCAGCTTCTTGCCGATCTGTCCGCCGGGGTGGAAATAGCGGAAGTCCTCCTCGCTGAAGCCGCGCTTCTCCATCAGGGCGATGGAGAGGGCGTCGCCGACGGCCAGCGCCAGCGTGGAGGAGGCCGACGGCACCAAGCCGATGGGGCAGGCCTCCTTCTCGACGCCGCAGTCGATGAAGACGTCGCTCTGCCGGGCCAGGGTCGAGCGCGGGTTGCCGACCAGGGCGATCATCTTGATGCCCAGGCGCTTGATGTAGTCGAGCATGCGCGTGACCTCGCCGGTCTCGCCCGACGTGGAGAGGACGATCACCACGTCCTCGGGGTGGATGATGCCGATGTCGCCGTGGATGGCCTCGGCCGGGTGCAGGAAGACGGCGGGCGTGCCCGTCGAGGTCAGGGTGGCGGCGATCTTGCGGCCGATCAGGCCCGACTTACCCATGCCGGCGACCACGACCTGGCCGCGGCAGCGGTAGAGGATGTCGACGGCGGACGCGAAGCGGCCGTCAATGCGCTGGACGGCCTTCAGGATGGCGTTGGCCTCGGTGCGCAGGACCTGCTTTCCCGTGTCGATGCTGCCCATCAAGCTACATTATACAACTTCTGCAGGCGGACGAGAAGTGCGCGCAGGTCCTTCAGGGGCAGCGAGTTGGCCCCGTCGGAGAGCGCCTTGGCCGGCTCGGGATGGATCTCCAGGAAGACGCCGTTGGCGCCGGAGACGATGCCGGCGGAGGCCATCAGCGGGATGAAGCGCGGGTCGCCGCCCGAGACGCCGTTGGCGCCGCTGGGGCGCTGCACCGAGTGGGTGGCGTCGATCACAACCGGGCAGCCGCTTTCCTTCATCAGCGGGATGGAGCGGAAGTCGACCACCAGGTTGTTGTAGCCGAAGAAGGTGCCGCGCTCGGTGAGCATGACGCGGCGGTTGCCGGCCTCGGATATCTTGCCCACGGCCAGCGTGAGGTCGGCCGGGCTCATCATCTGGCTCTTCTTGATGTTCAGCGGCAGCCCGGTGCGGGCGGCGGCGACCAGCAGGTCGGTCTGGCGGCTGAGGAAGGCCGGGATCTGGATGACCGACAGCACCGGGGCGGCCTGCTGCGCCTGCCAGGGCTCGTGGATGTCGGAGAGGACCGGCACCCCGACCTCCTCCTTGACGCGCGCCAGGATGGGCAGCCCCTTGGCGATGCCCGGGCCGCGCGGCGATGCGTAGGAGGTGCGGTTGGCCTTGTCGAACGAGGCCTTGAAGATGTAGGGGATGCCGAGCTCGGCGGTGATCTTCTTGGCCTCGGTCGCGATCTCGCGGGTCAGCCCCTCGTCCTCGATGACGCAGGGACCGGCGATGAGGAAGAACCTCCCGTCGGTGATCTCGACGCCGTCGACCTTGAAGAACGTCTTCATAAGGGGCATTTTATCAATATTTCAGGCAAATGGCAAACAGGGCTTTCCGAACTACGTGACGAG
>DAHVOV010000034.1 GCA_027318645.1 Candidatus Aminicenantota bacterium | reverse complement strand
GTTCGCCCGCAACAAGCCCGAGGAGGCCGAGAAATACTACCAGATGGCCGTCCAGATCAAGCCCGAGTGGCCCAAGCCCTACCTGAAGCTGGCCTACGTGGCCATGAACCGCGGCCAGATGGACAAGGCGATCGAGCACCTGAAGAAGTACGTCGAAATCGGCAAGGACGACCCCGGCTTCGCCGAGGGCCAGGCGCTGCTCGATCTGCTGCAGAAGAAATAGCCCCGTGCCGATGATCGCGAGGCGGGCGCGCGGCGCCGTTGCCGCGGGGCTGCTGCTGGTCCTGGCGCTCGCCGGCGGCGCCTGCCGCCGGCGGGAGGCGCCGGGCGGCGCTGCCGGCGGCCGCTTCAACCTGCTGCTCATCACCCTGGACACCACCCGGGCCGACCGCCTGGGCTGCTACGGAGACGCCCGCGCCGCCACTCCCGTTCTGGACCGCCTGGCCCGCGAGGGGGTGCGCTTCGAGCGCGCCTATACCACCGCCCCGCTCACCCTGCCGGCCCACGTCAGCCTGATGACCGGCCGCGGGCCCCAGGCCCACCAGGTGCGCAACAACGGCACCTATGCGCTGCGCCCCGAGGAGGCCACCCTGGCCGAGGAGCTGCGCCGCGCCGGCTTTTCCACCGCGGCCATGATCGCCGCCTTCGTGCTGGAGGCCAAGTTCGGCCTGGCCCAGGGGTTCGACCGCTACGATGACGCGCTGGACAAGCCTCAGGGCTACACCACGTTCCGCTCCAAGATCACCGCCGACCGCGTGCACGACAAGTTCCGCCGCTGGCTGGACAGCGCCCCGGCGGCGCCCTTTTTCTGCTGGGTGCACCTCTACGATCCCCACTCCCCCTACGCGCCGCCCGCCCCCTACGGCGAGCGTTTCGCCGGCGACCCCTACCGCGGCGAGATCGCCTTCATGGACGAGACCATCGGCCGCATGCTGGCCGACCTGGAGGAGCGCGGCCTGCTGGAGAACACCCTGGTGGTCGCCGCCGGCGACCACGGCGAGGGCTTCGACGAGCACGGCGAGAGCGGCCACGGCGTCTTTTGCTACGAGGAGTCGCTGCGCGTGCCGCTCATCTTCCGCCTGCCGCGCCTTTTCGCCGGCGGCCGGGCCTTGAAGCGCCCGGTGGGGCTGATCGACGTCCTGCCCACCGTGCTCGACCTCTGCGGCCTGCCGCGCCCCGCCGGCGTGCAGGGCCGCAGCCTGGCGCCGCGGCTCCGCTCCGGCAAAGAGGACGGCGGCGAGCCTCCCCTCTACTTCGAGAGCCTGTACGGCATGGAGGAGATGGGCTGGGCGCCCCTGTCGGGGCTGCTGAGCGGCACCTGGAAGTACATCTCGCTGCCCAAGCCGGAGCTCTATGACCTCGCCGCCGACCCGCTGGAGAAGAACAACCTGTACCTGCGAAGGAACGCCCAGGCCAAGGGCCTGGCCCGCGAGCTGGATGACCTGCTGAGCCGCACGGTGCCTGCCGGCGCCTCGGCGCTGCGGCCGCAGCAGACGCGCGCCGACCAGGCGCGGCTGCGCGCCCTCGGCTACCTGGCCGCGGGCGAGAACCGCGCCTGGCAGGGGTCGGGCGACGACCCCAAGGACGGCATCGGCCCCCTGAACCTGCTGATGAAGGCCCGCGAAGAGGTGCGCCAGGGCCGCCTCGACTCCGCCGCCGGCCAGTTCGCCGCGCTGCGCGCCAGCGGCATCGACCGCAAGCTCCCGCAGTTCTACGACATGTACTTCGAGCTGGCGCAGGCGCGCAAGGACCACGCCGCGGTGCAGGCCGCCCTGCGCGAGGCCGGCGAGCGCTTCCCCAGCCTGACGCGCTTCGACATGATGCTGGCCGGCTTCCTGCGCGAGCGCGGCGACAAGCGCGGCACCGAGGCGGCGGCCCTGCGTGCCCTGGCCAAGGACCCGAAGACCATCGAGGCCCACCTGCTGCTGGGCGAGTTCTACCGCAACCAGAAGCAGATCGAGAAGGCCATCGCCCATTTCCGCCAGGCCTGGGACCTGGAGCCCGACGGCGCCAAGCTGGGCATCGCCCTGGCCGACCTCAGCCTGGAGGCGGGGCGCCCCCAGGAGGCGCTGGAGGCGCTGCGCCGCCTGCTGCGGCCGGCCGGCGACCGCCCCGACGCGCTGGATGCCGACATCCGCGGCCAGGCGTCCAAGCTGCTGCTCAAGCTGGGCCAGCCGGACCTAGCCGAGGACCTGCTGCGCGGCCTGGTCGGCGAGCAGGCCGGCAACCCGGCCCACTGGACGCAGCTGGGCCTGGCCCAGCTCGACCGCGGCCAGGGCGAGGAGGCGCTGGCCTCCTTTTCCCGCGCCCTGGAGCTCGATCCCCGGCAGGCGCTGGCGCTGAGCGGCATGGGCACCCTTCACCTGACCCTGTTCCGCCAGCGCAAGGACCGGCCGAGCCTGCAGCGCGCCGAGGAGTACTTCTCGCGGGCGGTGGCCGTGGACGGCAAGCTGGTCACGGCCCTGAACGGCCTGGGCGTGACGTACCTGTATCTGGGGGACGGGGCGCAGGCCATCGAGCGGCTGCGGGCCGCCGTCGCCACCGACCCGGGCTTCGTCAGCGCCTATTTCAACCTGGCCATCGCCCAGCTGAGCGTCGGCCGCAAGGGCGCGGCGAGGAACACGCTGGGCATGCTGCGCCAGCGCCACGGCAGCCGCCTCAGCGCCGAGGAGCGCTCGCAGTACGAGGCGCTGTGGCGGGAAGTGACGTCCTGACATAACTCAGTGACAAGTGACGAGTAACGAGTGACGAGTGCGCGCTTCGCGCGCAAGATAAAAGTACGAAGAAAAAAGTTAAAGCCCTTGAATAGAACACCGAAATAGAT
>DAHVOV010000030.1 GCA_027318645.1 Candidatus Aminicenantota bacterium | reverse complement strand
GGGCCCCCTCGCCCGCTCTCAGTCGGTGTATTTCTTGAGGACGATCGAGGCGTTGGTGCCGCCGAAGCCGAAGGAGTTGGAGATGGCGTAGGGGATCTTGCGGGCGACGCCCTGGTTGGGCGTGTAGTTCAGGTCGCACTCGGGGTCGGGGGTCTCGTGGTTGATGGTCGGGGGGATGAAGGAGTGGGTGATGGCCAGGGCGGTGTAGGCGGCCTCCGCCGTGCCGGTGGCGCCGAGCATGTGGCCGGTCATCGACTTGGTCGAGCTGATGGCCAGCCTGGCGGCGTGGGCGCCGAACACTTTCTTGATGGCCTGGGTTTCCAGCTTGTCGTTGAGCTCGGTGGAGGTGCCGTGGGCGTTGACGTAGGCGACGGCCTCGGGGGCGATGCCGGCGTCGGCCAGCGCCAGCTTCATCACCCGCGACGTGCCCTTGGCCTCGGGATCGGGAGCGGTCATGTGGTAGGCGTCGCCGGTGAAGCCGTAGCCGACGACCTCGGCGTAGATGCGGGCCCCGCGCCGGCGGGCGTGCTCCAGGGTCTCGAGGACCAGGATCGCCGCGCCCTCGGCCACCACGAAGCCGTCGCGCTCCTTGTCGAAGGGCCGCGAGGCCTTCTCCGGGTGGTCGTTGCGGGTGGACAGGGCGCGCATGGCGGTGAACCCCGCCACCCCCACCGGGGTGATGGGATACTCGGCGCCGCCGGCCAGCATGATGTCGGCATCGCCCCGCTGGATGATGCGGAAGGAGTCGCCGACGGAGTGGGTGCCGGTGGCGCAGGCGGTGCAGTTGGCCAGGTTGGGCCCCTGGAAGCCGAACTTGATCGAGACCTGGCCGGTGGCCAGGTTGGCGATGCACGAGGGCAGGAAGAAGGGCGAGATGCGCTCGGGGCCCTTGTGCATCAGGATTTCCTTGTTGTTCTCGATGGTCAGGATGCCGCCGATGCCCGAGCCGATGTACACCCCGGTCCGCTCCTTGTCCACGGCGGCCAGGTCCAGCCCGGCGTCCTTGACCGCCTCGTCGGCGGCGATCAGGGCGAACTGGATGAAGGGATCGTACTTGCGGACTTCCTTGCGGTCGAAATACTGGTTCGGGTCGTAGTTCTTGACCTCGCCGGCGATGCGGCTGGCGTGGTGCTGGGCATCGAAGCGGGTGATGGGCCCGATGCCGCCCCGGCCGCTGCGGATGTTCTCCCAGTTCTCGTCCTTGGTCTTGCCGCAGGGGGTGATCAGGCCGATGCCCGTCACAACCACCCGGCGCAAGGGTATGGTCTTGCTAATAAAGGGGTCCATGGGAGCGGACGGGGGCTTACTGGGCTTTCTTCAGGACGTACTCCACTGCCGATCCCACGGTGGTCAGCTTCTCGGCCTCCTCCTCGGGGATCTTCAGCTCGAACTCGTCCTCCAGGGCCATGATCAGCTCGACCTGGTCCAGGGAATCGGCGCCCAGGTCCTCGACGAACTTGGCTTCCTCGGTCACCTGGTCCTCGCCGACGTTCAGCTTCTCGGCCACCACGGCTTTAACCTTGGTCAGGATTTCCTCTTTCTTCATGTTTTCCTCCTTGGGATTTTAGATCAAGAGTCCGCCGGAAACGTTCAGCACGATCCCGGTAATGTATTGGGCGGCGGGCGACACCAGGAAATGCACGGCTTCGGCCACGTCTTCCGGGGTGCCGGCGCGCTTGAGGGCGATCTGGGCGGCGTACGCCTCCTTGACGCTGTCGGGGAGCTTTTCGGTCATCTCGGTCAGGATGAAGCCCGGGGCGACGGCGTTGACCGTGATGTTGCGGGCGCCGAGCTCGCGGGCCATGGACTTGGTCAGGGCGATGACGCCGGCCTTGGAGGCGGCGTAATTGGCCTGGCCGGCCGTGCCCAGGATGCCGCTGACCGAGGCCAGGTTGACGATGCGCCCGAAGCGCTTGCGCATCATCTCCTTGGCGGCGGCCTGCGAGCAGAGGAAGGTGCCCTTGAGGTTGACGCCCAGCACCAGGTCCCAGTCGGCCTCGCCCATGCGGATGGAGAGGTTGTCGCGGGTGATGCCGGCGTTGTTGACCAGCACGTCGACCGAGCCCAGCTCGGCGACCGTGCGCTTGATCAGCTCCTCGGCGTCGGCGGGCTTGGCGACGTCGCTGCGCGCGGCCAGGGCGCGCACGCCCAGCTTCTCGACCTCGCGGGCGGTCTTTTCCGCCTCCTCGCCCAGGATGTCGGAGACGACGACGTTCATGCCGCTCTTGGCCAGGCGCAGGGCGATGGCCTTGCCGATGCCGCGGGCGGCGCCGGTGACGATGGCGTTCAGCGGGGCGTCAGGCATTCTTCAGCTCCTTCAGGGTGTCCTTCATGCGGCCGATCTCGCTGGAGATCTTGTCCAGCACGTGCTCGGAGACGAACTTGTAGCTGAGGTGCACGGCGTTCTTGATGGCCTTGGGGTTGGAGCTGCCGTGGCCGATGATGACGATGCCGTTGACCCCCAGCAGCAGGGCGCCGCCGTATTCCGAATAATCCAGCTTCTTCTTGATGCGCTTCAGCGACTTTTTCAGGAAGAAGAAGCCGATCTTGGAGAAGACGTTGGACATGATCTCGCGCTTCAGCATGGAGAGCATGACGTCGACCACGCCCTCGGAAACCTTCAGCGTGACGTTGCCGGTGAAGCCGTCGGTGACGATCAGGTCGGCCTCGCCGATGTAGACGTCGCGGCCCTCGACGTTGCCGATGAAGTTGATGTCCAGCCGCTTGAGCAGGTTGTGGGTGGTCTTGGTCAGCTCGTTGCCCTTGACCTCCTCCTCGCCGATGTTCATCAGGCCGATGCGCGGCCGGCGCACGTCGAAGATGTTCTCCAAATAGACCTTGCCCATCAGGGCGAACTCGACCAGGTTGTGGGGCTTGGACTCGGTGTTGGCGCCGACGTCGACCAGCAGCGAGTTGCCCTTGAGGGTGGGCAGCATGATGGCCAGCGCCGGGCGGTCGATGTTCCGCATGGTCCCCAGCACGCTCTTGGCCAGGGCCATCACCGCGCCGGTGTTGCCGGCCGAGACCATGGCCGCGGCCCGGCCGTTCTGCACCAGGTCGATGGCCTTCTTGATCGAGGTCTGCTCGCGCTTGCGCCAATAGGAGAGGAAATGCTCCTTCATGGAGATCTCCTCCAGGGCGTTGACGATCTCCAGGCGCTCGGCCGGGACGTTCCGGTACTTCTTGAGCTCCTTCTGGATCTCCTTTTCCTTGCCGACCAGGATGATGCGCACGTCGGCGGCGCGGCTGGTCTCGTGCAGGTAATCGACCACGCCCTCGATGACCACCTCGGGCGCGTGGTCGCCGCCCATGGCGTCGACGGCGATGCGGATCGGGTCCATGCCGCTATGCCGCTATCAGGCTTCGCTGCCCTTGACGATCTGCTTGCCCTGGTAGTAGCCGCAATTGCCGCAGATGCGGTGGGGGAGCTTGGGCTCGCTGCACTTGGGGCAGACGGAGAGCCCGACGACCGTCAGGGCGTCGTGGGAGCGGCGTTTATTCTTGCGGGAATGGGAGTGCCTGCGCTTGGGCTGGGCCATGGTTCACCTCTTCACTTTGTCGAACAGGAATTTTATCTCGTTCTTGGACGGGTCGCAGGGGCAGGCGCCGCGGTTCAGGTTCGCGCCGCAGCTGGGGCAGATGCCCTTGCATTCGGCCTTGCAGACGGGCTTGAAGGGGACGAACAGGTTGACCTGCTCGACGAGGATCTTCTCCAGGTCGATCTCGTCGTTCTCGAAGAAGATGTACTCCAGGTCCTCCTCGTCGAGGGCGGCGCTGCGGGCCTCCATCATCTCCTTGGGGAAGAGGATGATGTCGAAGCGGGAGTGGATCTTGAGCTCGAACGGCTCCAGGCAGCGGACGCAGGCCAGCGAGATGGCGGTTTGGATGGTCCCCTGGGCCTGGATGCGCCTGTCCTGGCGCTTGAAGCGGACCTGGAAGTCGACGCTCTCGAGGAAGTAGCTCCCTTCCTCGAGCAGCTGGGCGTTGTCGATGTCGATGGAATCGCTCAGCGAGTAGCCCTTGTCGGATATTTTGCTGACATGTATGATCATTAATTGCCCTTAGGACAGGTTTCCCTGGCAAGGTGCAATTTATAGCACAGTTCCCGGCACCTGTCAATGACGGGAAGCTTCCAGTGACAAGTGACGAGTGACGAGTGACGAGAAACTGCAATCAGGAGGGGCGAATCGGGTTCGGCCATCCGTCGGGAGAAGCCTTTCGGTCGTTGGAGTTTCTTCTTTTGCCCTCTGTTTGCCGCTCGCCACTCTTTCAAGTCATCTGTTTTCGCTCAATCAGGGGATTAGAAAGAGGGGTTGCGCCGGCGAGGATCCGGGAAATGCCCGCTACTGGTCACTTGTCACTCGTCACTCGTCACGATAGCCCGGGAAGTTCTTGCCGTATGCCGTAAGCCTAGGATTCTGCTGGCGCTTAGAGCTCGTCGATCTTCTGGACCATTTCCTTCGCCTTGCCGGCCATGGGGCTGAGCATGGCGGCCAGCCTGGCGAACTGGGCCCGGGC
>DAHVOV010000027.1 GCA_027318645.1 Candidatus Aminicenantota bacterium | reverse complement strand
CGCCGCCGCGGGCACTGGCTGGTCACCTCGGCGCGCTGGGAGTACGTCCCCGTCTCCGGCCTCTTCCCCGAGTCGCTGCAGGCGCTGCGGGAGCTCTTTCCCGACGCATGAGGCGGCGGGGGAGCGTTCCGCGCCCGCCGGCGGCGGTGACGCCGGTCCGCAGCGAGGAGGACCTGCTGCGGGCGGTGGCCGGCTTCCGCGCCGCCCGCGTCATCCTCAGCGCCTTCGAGCTCGGCTTTTTCACCGCGCTGGGCGACGGCGAGCGCGACGCGCGCGGTGTGGCGGCGCGCACCGGGGTCGACCCGCGCGCCGCCGAGCGGCTGCTCAACGCCCTCTGCGCCCTGGGGCTGGCGCGCAAGCGTTCCGGCCGCTTCCGCAACGCGCCTCTGGCCCGGCAGCGGCTCGTCGCCGGCCGGCCGGGATACCTGGCCGGCCTGGGGCACAGCGCCGCCCAGTGGCGGACCTGGAGCACGCTCAGCGAGGCGGTGCGCCGGGGAACGGCGAGGGCCGTGCGGCCGGCCTCGCGCGGCGACGAAGCGAGGCGCAGCGGGTTCATCGCCGCCATGCACGAGCGCGCCCGGCGCCAGGCGCCGCGGATCGTCGCCCGGCTCGACCTGGCGCGGACCCGGCGCGCTCTCGACATCGGCGCCGGCTCCGGCGCCTACGCCATGGCCCTGTGCCGCGCCAGGCCCGCGCTGCGCGTCACCGCCTTCGACCTGCCGGGGGTGATCCCCCTGACCCGCGCTCACGTGCGCCGCGCCGGGCTGCTCCGGCGCGTCGACTTCCGCGCCGGCGACTTCCGCCGCGGCGGCTTCGGCTCGGGCTACGACCTGGCCCTGCTCTCGGCCATCGTGCACATGAACGGCGCGGAGCAGAACCGCCGCCTCGTCGCCCGCGCCGCGGCGGCGCTGGCGCCCGGCGGCCAGCTCGTCGTCCAGGACTTCATCATGGACCGCGGCCGGACGCGCCCCGCCGCCGGCGCCTTCTTCGCCCTGAACATGCTGGTGGCGACCGCCCGCGGCGACAGCTACACCGCCGGCGAGATCGCCTCGTGGATGCGCGCGGCCGGCCTGGGGCGCATCCGCCGCGTCGCCACCCCCACCGACGCCTCGCTGTTGATCGGCTGGAAGGACTGAAGCGCCGCGCCGGAGGCGCGGCCGAGGAGTGACATGCCCAAGCTGCAGTTCATCGTGTTCCTGGCCATCGTGCTGAGCGTGTACGCCGGCATGCACCTGTTCGTCTACTGGCGCGTCGCCTCGGGGCTCGCCCTGGCGCCGGGCGCGCGGCTGGCGCTGAAGTGGCTGCTGGCCGCCGGCGCGCTGTCGTTCATCGCCGGCGAGGCCCTCAGCCGCATGGCCTCGTTCCGCGCCCTGCTGTGCGCCGGCTCGGTCTGGCTGGGCGTCCTCGCCATCGCCGTGGCGCTCTTCCTGGTCGAGGCGCTCCTCTCGCTGCTGCTGCCGCGGCAGCGGCGGGCGCTGGCGCTGGCGGCGCTGGCGCTGGTCCTGCTGGTCAGCGCCGTGTCGCTGGTCAACGCCGCGCTCGGCCCCGGCGTGCGCCGGCTGAGGGTGACGCTGCGCGGCCTGCCGCGGGAGCTGGACGGCTTCACCATCGTCCACCTGTCGGACCTGCATGCCGGCAACCTCACCTCCATGCGCCGGCTGCGCCGCATCGTGGAGACGACGAACGCCCTGGACGCCGACCTAGTCTGCGTCACCGGCGACACGCTGGACGGCGAGGTCGGCCGCGACGGGCGCTACTGCGCGGTGCTCGGCGGGCTGAAGGCGCGCCACGGCGTCGTCGCCGTCACCGGCAACCATGAGTTCTACGCCGGCATAGACAAGTTCTCCGAGCTGGCGCGCTGCTGCGGCTGGCGGGTGCTGCGCAACGGGTCCTGGCCGGTCGCCGCCGGCCTGGCCGTCGCCGGCCTGGAGGAGGACTCGGCCCGGAGCATGAAGCTTCCCGGCCCCGACCTGGACGCGGCGCTGCGCGACGTGCCGGCGGGGGCGGCGACCGTGCTGCTCTACCACCAGCCCAGGCTCTTTCCCCAGGCCGCCGCCCGCGGGGTGGGGCTGCAACTGTCCGGCCACACCCATGCTGGCCAGATCCCGCCCATGGACCTCATCGTGTACCTGAGCTACCGCTATCCGGCGGGGCTCTACCGGCTGGGCGACGCCTTCATCCACACCTCGCCGGGGACCAGCACCTGGGGGCCGCCGATGCGCTTCCTGTCGCGATCGCAGATCGTGCAGCTGGTCCTAGAGGCGCCCAGAACGGACCTGAGTGACAAGTGACGTGGAAGAGGAGTATTTGGCGTACGGCATACGGCGGACGGCGGACGGCAGCAGCCACTAACGAACTTAGGACCGAACTGACAATAGTGATCAGTGATTGGTGATTGGAACAGCACACGCGCTGCGCGCGCAAGGCAAAAGGCAAAAGTAAAAAGGCAGAAGTGAAGAAAGGACCCTTAACCGTCTAGCGAGTTCTGTTAATTGCTGTTCCTAACACTAACACTATCACTATCACTTTCTTCCGCGCTAGCGCGGCGCGGCCGTGTAGAGCGCCCGGGCGCGTTCGCCCAGGCGCCGGCTCTGCTGCGCACGCCCCCCGTCGCCCAGCGCGGCGTAGATGTCGGCCAGCAGGAAGTAGCCGTGGGCGGTGTTGCGGTCGAAGGGCTCGACGGCCACGCCGCGGCGGCAGAGGCCGGCGGCTTCGCGCAGGTCGGCGCGGCGGTCGAACATGTGCTTGGCGATGAGGAAGTAGGGGAGGTTGAAGGCCGGATTGACCTCGATGGTCCGGCGGTAGAAGCCCAGCGCCTCGTCCATGCGCCCCAGCCTGCGGCAGGCCTGGGCCAGGTTGAAGACCGCCTTGTAGTTCGCCGGATTGAGCTCCAGCTCGCGCAGATAGGACGAGCGCGCCGTTTCCCAGTCGCCGCGCGCCTCGGCCACCAGGGCGCGGGTGAAGGCCCCGCGGGCCAGGTCGGGATTGATCTCCTGGGCGCGGACGAAGGCCGCCTCGGCCCGGTCCATCTGCCGGCGCTGGTAATAGATCTCGCCCATCTTGACGTGGGGCTCGGCGTACTTGGGGTCGAGGGCCAGCGCCTGGCGGAAGAGGTCCAGCGCCTCGTCGAGCCGCTGGCGCTGCGCCGCCACCTGGCCGAGCAGCTGCAGGAAGGTGGCGTCGCGCGGGAACACGGCGCGGAAGGCGCGGATCTCGCGCTCGGCCTGCTCGTAGAGCCGCAGCGACATCAGGGAGTTGACCACGTTGAGCATGGCGAAGTTGTAGTCGGGCTTGCGGCGGATCACCTCGCGGTAGGTCTCCAGGGCCTCGGCATAGCGCTGCTCCTTGAAATACAGGTTGCCGAGCAGCATGCGGCCGTCGATGATCTCGGGGTCGCGCTCGAGGATGGCGCGCACCAGCTCGATCGCCTCGCCGGCGCGGCCGGCGTCCTGCAGGGCGCGCGCCCGCATCAGGTCGTTGAACACGCCGATCTTCGCCTTGGGGTCGATGGCCAGCGATTCGGCGCTGCTGCTCACGACCGTCGACAGGTAGCCCAGGGCGGCCAGCTTCTCGCGGTCCTCGCGGCTGAGCTCGCCGCCGCCGGAGGGGGACAGGGCGTCGCGGCCGACCCGCTCCAGGTCGGCGCGCAGCGCCGCGCGCAGCCGCCGCGCCACGGCCGAGCGTTTCAGGCTCAGGTTCTCGCCCTCGGCGGCGGCCCCCGCCGTCGCGTCGTACAGCTCCTCCTGCGGGGCGGCGATGTACTTGTAGCCGTCCTGGTAGAGCCCCGTCAGCTCCGACCAGCCGTAGTGCAGGCGCGGGTACCAGGTCTCGGTGAGCGCGCGGTCGCGGCCGGCGCCGCCCTCGCCGCGGGCCAGGCCGAGCAGCGAGCGGCCGGGCAGCGCCGCGGGGACCGGCAGGCCCAGCGCGTCCAGGATCGTGGGCACGACGTCGACGTGCTCGACCGTCGCGGGCACGCGGCGCCGGCCCAGGCTCCAGGGCGCGCGGACGATCAGCGGCACGTGCACCGCCCCCTCGTAGATGAAGAAGCCGTGGCCGTCCTCGCCGTGCTCGCCGAGCATCTCGCCATGGTCGGCGGTGGCCACGATCAGGGTGTTCCGCCACAGGCCGCGCTCGCGCAGGAAGGCGAAGAACTTCGCCAGCTCGGCGTCCATGTAGGCCACCTCGCCGCTGTAGGGGTCGCCCGGGTAGCGGGCGGCGAAGTCCGGCGGCGGCTCGTAGGGGGCGTGGGGGTCGTAGAGATGGATCCAGGCGAAGAAGCGACGGCCGCCGTTGGCCGCGAGCCACTCCTCGGCCTCGGGCAGCACCTCGCCGGCCGTCTTCTGGATGTTGCTCAGCGACAGCGACTTCACCTTGCTGTAGCGGAAGGTGTCGCCGTAGCGGTCCCAGCCCTGCTTCAGCCCCCACTTGGAGTGGAGGACATAGGCCGAGACGAAGGCGGCGGTGGCGAATCCGCGCGCCGCCAGGGTCTCGGACAGCAACTCCAGCTTCTCGGGCACGACGAAGCCGCCGTTGTCGCGCACGCGGTGGAAGGCGGGATAGGTCCCGGAGAGGATGGTGGTGTGCGAGGGCAGGGTCAGCGGCACCTGGGCGATGCAGCGCTCGAAGAGGGTGCCCTGCGCCGCCAGGGAGTCGAGGCCGGGGGTGCTCACCCGCTTCGCCCCGTAGCAGCCCAAATGGTCGGCGCGCAGGGTGTCGAGGGTGAGCAGGATGACGTTGCAGCCGCGCAGCCGGCGCTGCAGGAGCCAGCGCTGCGTCGGCCGCCCCAGGAGCAGTGCCAGGAGCAGGAGCGCGGGCAGGGAGGCCAGCGCCGCCAGCAGGAGGCGGCGGGAACGGCGGGCAGGGGCGCGGCTGGAAGGTGCCATCGGCGTAGCATCATAGCCCGAACCGCCGGGGCTGTCAACCCGGGGCCGGGAAAGGGAGTTTGCCCTCGTTGCCGCCCCCGGGCTATAATGGCGGCATGAACAAGATTCTGACGACGATCCTGGCCCTCCTGGCGCTTGCGTCCTCCTCCGCCGCGCCCGTTGCCGCCGCCGCAACCCAGCTGGCGCCGCGCTTCCGCTCCTGGCTCGACATGGTGGACGCCATCGCCGGCAAGGAGGAGAAGGATGTCTTCCTGCGGCTGGACAACGACCGCGACCGCGACGCCTTCATCGCCATCTTCTGGCGCCAGCGCGACCCCAGCCCCGGCACGCCCGAGAACGAGTACATGCTGGAGATCGCCCGCCGCTTCGACTACGTCAACCGCCGCTTCGGCGGCGGCTCGGGACCGGGCTGGAAGACCGACCTGGGGCGCTATTACATGATCCTGGGCGAGCCGCGGCGCATCGAGCGCTTCGACGAGCATCCCGAGCTGTTCCCGGTGCAGGTCTGGCACTACGCCGGCGATCCCGCGTCCGGCCTGCCGAGCTATTTCGACCTGACCTTCTTCCGGCCCCGCGGCGGCGGCGCCTGGCGCCTCTACGACCCGGGGACCGACGGACCCGGTTCCCTGCTGCAGGCCGGCGCCGCGTCCCTGGGCAGCGACCCCGCCTCCCTGCTGGCGCGGATCAACCGCATCGCCCCCACGCTGGCCGGGCCGGCGCAGGGCATGCTGCCCAACGAGGGCGGCAGCGACGGCCGGGCCTCGCTGCAGGACACCATCCTGCTGGGTCGCATCGCCGATTCGCCGACGCGTAGGATCGGGCCGGGCTACGCCGTCGATTTCCCGAGCTACAAGAGCTTCGTCGGCGTCGAATCCTCGGTGCGCTACGTCCCCTGCGGCGGCCTGGCGGCGCTGACCTGGGAGCCGCGCCTGCCCGGCGCGCTGGCCGTCGTCTCGCTCAAGCCGCGGTCGCTCACGCTGGCGCGCGAGGAGGAGGGCGGCGAGCACTCCCTGCACCTGCGCCTCACCGTGAACGTGCGGGACGGCGAGCGGCTGGTCTACCAGCAGGTGAAGGACTTCCGCCTGAGCTTCGCCGCCGACCGCGTGGAGGCGCTGCAGCGGAGCGGCGTCGTCCTCCACGACGCCTTCCCGCTGGTCCCGGGCCGCTACCAGGTCATGGCCTTCGTTGCCAACGTCGACTCCCAGGAATTCAGCTACTTCGACCAGGAGCTGTCGGTCCCCGAGCTTGGCGCCCCCGGCGGCGGCCCGGCGCTGGGCACGCCGCTGATCGGCTTCCGCAGCGCGCCCCAGGACGACGCCCTCTTCTACGCCTACCGCTTCCTCGACCGCAAGCTGTACCTCGACCCCGAGGCGTCATTCGGGATGGAGGAGACGCCCGTGCTGGCGGCCACCGCCGGCGGCATCGACCGGGCCTTCTGGGAGACGGGGCGGCTGGAGCTGGAGGTGACCGGCAGCAGCGAACGCGCGCCGCTCCGCCGCCTCCGCCAGGTCCCGCTGCGCGACCAGCCCTTCGCCGCCGCGCTGGCGGTCATCCTGCCGCTCGACGGCGAAGCCTTCCCCCCCGATTACTACCGGGTGGTCCTGAGGCTCCGCGACGGCAACGACCGCGTCGCGGCCGAGGCCGAGGGGCGCTTCACCGTATCGCCCGCCCCCAGCGTCGCCCACCCGGTGGAGGGCTACAAGGCCTTCTCCGAGCGCTTCCCGGCGCAGTTCGCCTGGATCCGCGCCGGGCAGTACGAGAGCCAGGAGCGCTTCCTTCAGGCGGGGCAGGAGTACGCGGAGGCGCTGGAGCGCGAGCCAGGCCTGGCCGAGGCGCGGGTGCAATACGCCCGGCTGCTGAACCGCCAGGGGAAGCCCGACGCCGCCCTCGCCGTCCTGGAGCCGCTGCGCGGGAACGCCCGGGCGGCCTTCGACTTCCATGCCCTGCGCGGCGCGGCGCTGTCCGCCCTGGAGCGCATCGACGAGGCGCTGGCCGACCTGGAAGCGGCACGGCGGCTCTACGACAGCGATCCCCGGGTGCTGAACCTGATCGGCTATGCCCGGCTGAAGCGCCACGAGGCGGACGAGGCGCTGCGGGCCTTCACGGCGTCGCTGGCGCTGAAGGCGGACCAGCCGGAGATCGCCGCGCTGGCGGCGCGGCTGCGCGCCCAGGGGCGCTAGACGTAGAACCCGCGCAGCTTGCGGTCCATCTCCTTCAACGAGAGGCTGAGCTCGTCCTTTTTTTTCAGCGCGATCTCGGTGGCGACGGCGTTGAAGAAGACGGAGAGCGCCGAGATGGACGTGGTGAACAGGATGTTCTCGCGGGGGAACTTCAGCACCAGGGACGCAGTGCGGGAGATGGGGGAGTACTCGTTGTCGGTGAGCAGGACGATGGGGACGCCGCGCTCATGCGCCAGGCGCGCGAACTCCACGGTGCAGCGCGAATAGTGGTAGAACGACGAGAAGACCACCAGCTCGTCCTTCTTGATGCAGAAGATACGCTCCTCCACCGGGATGCTGCCCTCGTCCAGGCGGTAGGCGTCCTTCAGGATCTGGTTGAGCGTGTA
>DAHVOV010000013.1 GCA_027318645.1 Candidatus Aminicenantota bacterium | reverse complement strand
CCAGCGCCGCCTGGGCACGCAGGGCCTCGCCGGCGAGCCTGCGGCCCGCCTCGCCGGCCTCGCCCAGCACCGGCGCCCCCGCCGCGCCGGCCGGCCAGCCCAGGGCCGCGGCCTTCCCAGCCGCTGCCGCCAGGGCCGAGGCATTGCCGCCGATGACGCGCAGCTCCGAGCGGGCCAGGAGCGGGTCGCCCGGCTTCGGCGTCTCCGCGGCGCCGCCCGCCGCTCCCCTCTCGAGAAGCGCGAGCGCCGGCCCGGGAAAGCCGGCGCGCCCGCCGAGGCGCTCGACCGCCGCCAACGCGTCGGCAAAGGAGGAGGGATCGGCCGCGGTCGGCCCCGAGCCGATCACGCCGGGATTGTCGCCGGGGACGTCGGAGAGGGCCAGGGTCAGCACGGCCGCCGGAAAGGCGGCCACGGCCAGCCGCCCGCCCTTGACCGCGGAAAGGTGCTTGCGCACGGCGTTCAGCTCGGCGATGGCGGCGCCCGCGCGCAGCAGCCGGTCCGTCGCCTCGCGCTTGTCGGCCAGGGTGATCCCCGGCGCCGGCGCCGCCAACAGCGCCGAGGCGCCTCCCGAAAGCAGGAACAGGACCAGGGTCCCCTCGCCCGCCGCTTCCAGCATGGCCAGGGCGGCGCCCGCCGCCCGCGCGCTCCCCTCGTCCGGGAGCGGATGGCCGGCCGCGACCGGCGCAATGGCGCGGAGGCGGGACGGGACGCCGCGCGGCAGGGCCAGGACCCCGGAGGCGATCCGGTCGCCGAGGACCTCCTCGGCGGCCAGCCCCATTCCCGCCGCCGCCTTGCCCGCCCCGACGACCACGATGCGGCGGAAGCGGTTCAGGGCGAAGGCGTCCCCGCCGTCGAGGCGGCGGAGCTCACGGGAGACCAGCAGGCGGGGATCGACGGCGGCCAGGGCGGCGTGGAATATCTCGAGGATCGCGGCCATGCTCCGGCGTGCCGCCGGCGGCGGATCAGAGCGGGCGGTTCAGCTCGTCGATGTCGGCCTGGATGCGGCGCTCGAGGATCTTGTCGAAGGAGAAGTCCTGGATGCCCATGTAGTAGAACGCCGACTCGATGAAGGCCGTCTCCGGGACCAGGCCGATCATCTCCACCTTGCGCACGCTCACGCCGTAGCGCCGGGCCTCGGAGCGCAGCATCTCCAGCGCCCGGTACATGGGCATGGCGCGGTAGTTGGCGATGGTCACCGTGATCTGCGCCGCCCGCTGCTCGCTGTCCAGCCCGGCGTAGGCGTTGACGTGGGCCAGGCCGCCGCAGGCGTGCTGGATGGGACGGGCGATGGCCTCGGCGATCGCCTCCTCGGGGGTGTCCAGGATGGCCTTGAAGGTGATCATGGGATAGCGGGCGCCGATGATGGTGGCGCCGGACTCGGGCCGGAACGCGGCGGGGCCGAGGTCGGGCTTCCAGCGCGGGTCCTGCAGCTTCTTCTCCAGGCCCTCGTACTCGCCCTCGCGGATGTTCTCGACGAAGCGGCGCATGGGATAGCGGGCCGATTCGCCGTACAGGTAGACGGGGATCTGGAACTCGGCGGCCACCTTCTCGGCGAAGGCGACCGACATGGCGACGGTCTCCTCGATCGTCGCCTCCTTCAGCGGCACGAAGGGGAAGACGTCGACGGCGCCCAGGCGCGGGTACTCGCCGCGGTGCTTGCGCATGTCGACGCGGGCCAGGGTCTCGCGGTACAGGACGAGGCCGCCGGCGAAGAGCGCCTCCTGGGGCCCGGTGAAGGAGAAGACGGTGCGGTTGCGCACGCTGTCGCGCGAGGTGTCCAGCATCACCAGGCCGCGGACCGCCTGCAGCTTCTCGACCAGCCCGGAGATGAACGCCTGGTCGCTGCCTTCCGAGATGTTCGGCACGACGGAGATGATCTTGCTCATGCTCTCCTCCTTTGGGGGCCTACAGGCTGGCCATGTCGGAACGGGCGATCTCGACCATCGCGTTCCCCTCGGCCACGTTGTCGCCCTTCTTGACGAATATCCTCTTGACCGTGCCGTCGGCGGTGGCCTGGATCTGGTTCTCCATCTTCATGGCCTCCATGACGACGATGTTCTGCCCGGCCTTGACCTTCTCGCCCTCGCGCACCTTGACGTCGATGACCAGCCCGGGCAGGGGCGCCTTGACCACGCTGGCGGCCTCGCCGCCGGGGACGACGGCGGGCGCGGCGGCGGGCGCCGGCGCGATGCCGGCGGCGGGGACCGCCGCGATGGCCGCCGGGCGGGCCTCGACGGCCGCCGCCGGGGCGGGCATCAGCTTGGCCAGGCCCAGCTGCTTGAGGTCGACGCGGAACTCGCGGCCGTTGACCTGCAGCAGCGCGTAGTCGGCGTTGATCTCGCCGAGCTCGACGCGGTATTCCTTCTGGTTGATGCTCAGCACGTACTCGTTCATCTTAGCGTACTCCTTGGTAGGGGCGGACCAGCAGCCGCCCGGTCTCGCTCCAGCCCTGCGGGGCGGCGCCGGCGCCGAAGGTGAAGCGCGCCCCCTGCAGCGCCTGGAACATCTTCACCTCGACGGCGATCACCGCGGCGATGGCGGCGACGACCGCCGGGTCGAGCTCCTCGGGAAGCGCCGCCTCCGCCGCCGCAGCGGGCGCGGCAACGGGCTCCGCGGCGGCCTCCTCCTTCTGCCGGCGCCCGGCCAGCCAGTCCTTCAGGCTCTTCTTGATGTCCACCTGGGCCTCCGGTTCACAGCGGGATGTTGCTGTGCTTCTTGGGCGGGTTGGCGTCGCGCTTGGCGGCCAGCATCTCCAGCGCCTTGACCAGGCGCAGCCGCGTGGCGGCCGGCTCGATGACGTCGTCGATGTATCCCTTGCGCGCGGCGCTGTAGGGGTTGGCGAACAGGTCGCGGTACAGCTCCTTCAGCTCTTCCTTCTTCCGCCCGGCGTCCTCGGCCTTCTTCAGCTCCTCGCTGTAGATGATCTCCACGGCGCCGTCGGGCCCCATGACCGCGATCTCGGCGCTGGGCCAGGCCAGGTTGACGTCGCCGCGGATGTGCTTGGAGCTCATGACGCAGTAGGCGCCGCCGTAGGCCTTGCGCACGATCACCGTGATCTTGGGCACGGTGGCCTCGGCGAAGGCGAAGAGCAGCTTGGCGCCGTTGCGGATGATGCCGTTGTACTCCTGGCCGGTGCCGGGCATGAAGCCGGGCACGTCCTCGAAGATCACCAGCGGGATGTTGAAGGCGTCGCAGAAGCGGACGAAGCGCGCGGCCTTGATCGAGGCGGCGTTGTCCAGCACGCCGGCCATGACCTTGGGCTGGTTGGCCACCACTCCCACCGGCCGGCCGTTGAGGCGGGCGAAGCCGGTGATGATGTTGGCGGCGAACTGCGGCTGCGTCTCGAAGAAGTCGCGGTGGTCGACCACCAGGGCGATGATCTCCTTCATGTCGTAGGGCTTGTTGGGGTTGTCGGGGACGACCTCGTTCAGCTTCGCCTCCAGGCGGTCGACGGGGTCGCTCCCGGGCAGGACGGGCGGCTGGGCCGCGTTGTTCTGCGGCAGGAAGGAGAGCAGCCGCCGCAGCCCCTCGAAGCAGGCGTCCTCGCTTGCGTACACCAGGTGGGCCACTCCGCTCTTGCTGGCATGCACGCTGCTGCCGCCGAGCTGCTCGGTGGTCACGTCCTCCTGGGTCACCTGCTTGACCACCTTGGGCCCGGTGAGGAACATGTAGGAGGTCTTCTCCACCATCATCACGAAGTCGGTGATGGCCGGCGAGTAGACGGCGCCGCCGGCGCAGGGGCCGAGGATCAGCGAGATCTGCGGCACGACGCCCGAGTAGAGCACGTTGCGCAGGAAGATGTCGGCGTAGCCGGCCAGCGAGTCGACCCCCTCCTGGATGCGGGCGCCGCCCGAGTCGTTGATGCCGATCACCGGCGCGCCGACCTTGGCCGCGGCCTCCATGACCTTGACGATCTTCTCGGCGTAGGCCTTGGAGAGCGAGCCGCCGAAGATGGTGAAGTCCTGGGAGAAGACGAAGACCAGCCGCCCCTGGATGGTGCCGTAGCCGGTGATGACGCCGTCGGTCGGCGGCAGGTTCTTCTGCATGTCGAAGTCGCTGCAGCGGTGGGTGACGAACAGGTCGAACTCCTCGAAGCTGCCGGGGTCGAGGATCTTCTCGATGCGTTCCCTCGCCGTGTACTTGCCCTTCTCGTGCTGGGCGGCGATGCGCTTCTCGCCGCCGGCCAGCCGGGCCTTTTCCTTGCGCGTCACCAGGTCGAGCAGTTTTTTATCGAGCGCCATCGTGCCTCCGTATCGGGCGAACCATTGCCGTGAGTCGGTCGGGCTTTTTCCAGAAGCTGTTGAAGGCCTCTAGCCCCGGCGCCGCTCGGGCGCCAGCGCTATTAGTTTGCATTCTAACATTTTTTCCCGGCCATGGCAATTGCGGCGGACTTCAGTCCCCGCCGCCGCCGGGAGCGGCCGCGGCGGCAGGGACGGGGTCGGAGCTGACCATCAGCGCCATCAGCCGGGCCTTGTTGCGGGAGCCGCGCAGCGTGCCCTCCCGGAAGTCGATGCTCCACGAGGACGCCTCCGCCTGCGCGTCGCCGGTCCAGGCCTCCGCCAGCCCGGTCCCGAAGGCCTCGTCCAGGCAGCCCTGGCCGGCGCCGCCGGGAGCCCGCAGCAGGGAGGCCGCCTCCTCGGCCGTCGGCAGCCGCCAGCTGCGGATGCCGCCGTAGGCGATGCGGTTCAGCGAGGCGATCCACTCCTTCGATCGCTCCAGGTTCATGCGCACCGGGTTCTGCTGCCGCGTCCAGACCAGGCCGTTGACCGGGTCGACGACCAGGCGGACGCCCGAGACGGCCGTCGCCCCGTAGCGCCGGCGGGCGCCGCCGCCGGGATTCCTCTCCGCGTCGAACAGGTTGCGCGCCGCCAGCATCTCCCGGATCCCCGCCTCGTCGAGCGACCGGTAGCCGCTCCGCAGCCGGGGCATGGGCGGCGGCGCGGCCGCCGCGACGGGAGCCGCGGCCGCGGCCGGCTGGCGGATGACGGCCCTGGCGGGAGGCGGTGCCTTCATGGCAGCGGCCTCGCGCAGCGCCTCGGCCGGGGGCGCGGGCGACGCCGGTGGCGGCGGCAGGTATCCATGCCAGCGCAGGGAAGCGGCCTGCGCCGGGGACGGCAGCCCGGAGCCGCCCGACTCCCCGCCCCGCCAGGCCAGGACGCGCACGACCAGGGCCAGGGCGGCGACGGCGACCACCCCGCCCAGGTAGACGCGGGCGCCGCGGACAAGCGTCTTCCGCGTCCTCGCGCCCGGCTGCGTGCCAGGGGCTTCCTTCGCCTTGCGGGCTTCCCGGCGCCGGCCGGGGGAAGCGGCGGGCTGGGGCGGGCGCGATCCGCCGGCAGGGCGCATGGCGCCGGTCTTCTCCATGCTCCTGGGCGCGGCCGGCGCCTTCGCGCCGGGAGCGGAGGGACCGTCCGGCCGTGGCCGGGCGCCGGAGGGAGGCGGCGGGGCCGGCGCCGCCATGGGTGCTTCCGGGGAGGGCTCCCGCTTCTGCAGCTTCAGCCACTCCTGCTTGGCGTAGGCGTTTCCCCTGTCCGCCGCCTTCTTGTACCAGCGCATGGCCTCGGCGTCGTCCTTCTGGACGACCCTTCCGTCGCGATACAGGTCGCCCATGGCGCTGTCGGCGTCCGTCCCCTCCTGGGGCAGCGACTTCTGCAGCCAGCGCATGGCTTTCTTGTGGTCGCGCTCGACCCCGGTCCCGTCCCGGTACAGGACGCCCACGAGGCGCTGCGCCTCGACGCATCCCAGCTCGGCCGCCTGCAGGGTGAACTCGAAGCTCTTGCGCAGGTCCTTCTCCACCCCCCGCCCCTGCCCGTACATGGCGGCGATCCGCAGGCGCGCCAGCGCGGAGCCATCGGGATCGCCGGGCTGCTCGGCCGCATGCAGGTAGCGGGAAAAGGCCTTGCGGTAGCTGCGCTCGACCCCGATGCCGTTCAGGAAGAGGTCGCCGAGGCGGACCAGGCCGAGGGCGTTCTTCTGGGCCGCCGCCAGCTCGTACCAGCCCCGCGCCTGCTTGGGGTCGGCCTCGACGCCCAGCCCGCGCTCGGCCATGTGGCCCAGGTCGGCCTGCGCCCCGCCGTCCCCCTGGTCGGCCGCCGTGCGCAGCCAGCTGAGCGCCTGGCGGTAGTCGCGCTCGACCCCCATGCCGTGCAGCAGCATCCGCCCCAGCCGCGCCTGGCTGCGGACGTCTCCCTGCTGCGCCGAACGGCGGACCGCCTCCGGCGACTCCGGGCCGCTTCCCTCGCCCTTGGCTTCGTTCACTCCTCCCTCCCGGGCATGCCCATTAGTATCCTCTCGGGCGCGGGAAAAGTAAAGGGCCCGGCGCCCGACCGGCCCATGCGCCGCCATTCCCAATGGGAGGGGAAAAGTGGTAGAGGGATAAAGGGGTAGAGCAAAATACAGAATAAGTGGAAAAGTGGAAAAGAGGGTTGCTAAAATCATAGCTTCGATTGCTTTTGCTAACACGATCACTAACACTAACACTTTCTTTGTTCTGGCTGACCCCAGCTCTAGCCGTTGACAGGCGGCCGCGAAAGAGGTACGATGGGCATCTCTCGCGAGGAACACCCCATGCAAGGACTTTTCATCGGCCTTACTGCCCTGACCTGGAAACAGCTGGTCATGATGGCCATCGGCGGCATCCTCATCTACCTGGCCATCCGCAAGGAGTACGAGCCCGCCCTGCTGCTGCCCATCGGCTTCGGCACCATCCTGGTCAACATCCCGTTCTCGTCGGTCCTCGACCAGGTCGAGGGGGGGCAGACCATCGCCGGCGCGCTGTCCATCTTCTTCCGCGCCGGCATCCTGACCGAGATCTTCCCCCTGCTGATCTTCGTGGCCATCGGCGCCATGATCGACTTCAGCCCCCTCTTCCGCAAGCCCATGCTGCTGCTGTTCGGCGCCGCCGCCCAGTTCGGCATCTTCTTCACCATGATCGCCGCCACGCTGCTGGGCTTCGGCCTGAAGGAGGCGGCCGCGATCGGCATCATCGGCTCGGCCGACGGCCCCACCTCCATCTACGTGGCCAGCCGCTTCGCCCGCAACCTGCTGGGCCCGATCTCGGTGGCCGCCTATTCCTACATGTCCCTGGTGCCCATCATCCAGCCGCCGGTGATCAAGCTGCTGACCACCCGGGAGGAGCGCCGCATCCGCATGGACGGCAGCCAGCGCCCGATCTCGCGCACCACCCTCATCCTCTTCCCCATCCTGGTCACGCTGCTGACCGGGTTCTTCGCGCCCACGGCCGTGGCCCTGATCGGCTTCCTGATGTTCGGCAACCTGGTGCGCGAGTGCGGCGTGCTGAAGAAGCTGTCGCTGGCCGCGCAGAACGAGCTGTCCAGCCTGGTCACCCTGCTGCTGGGCATCACCATCGCCTCGACCATGACCGCCGACCGCTTCCTGCAGCTCTCGACGCTGTTCATCATCGGCCTGGGGCTGCTGGCCTTCATCTTCGACACCGCCGGCGGAGTCCTGTTCGCCAAGCTGCTCAACCTGTTCCTGAAGCGGAAGGTGAATCCCATGGTCGGCGCCGCCGGCATCTCGGCCTTCCCCATGTCGGCGCGGGTGATCCACACCATGGGGCTGAAGGAGGACCCGAGCAACTACCTGCTGATGTACGCCGTCAGCGCCAACGTCTCGGGACAGATCGGATCGGTCCTGGCCGGCGGCCTGATCCTGGCGCTGGTCCACTGAGGAGGGGCATCATGAGCGAAGCCGTCGCCCGCGTCCTGCGCATGGCCCTGGGAGTCACCGCCAAGGGCATGCTGGCCCTGTTCGCCTTCATGCTCCTGTTCTACGCCCTGCTGGTGCTGGTAGACAAGCTATTCCCGGCCCGTGAAGAAAAGTGATCAGTAATTAGTGATTAGAGAACGAGCATCAGGCGAACTCAGTCCAGATCAAGCCCTTGCCAAAGATGAGGCATGTGCCTCATGATTTATTTCTGGGGATGCCCATAATTGCCCGTCTATTGCCTTTTCTAATCACTAATCACTAATCACTCATCACGTATCTCTGCAAGCGGGCCCTAATCCGCCAGGGCCTTGTCCATCTCCTCCCGCACCTTGGCAACGGTCTCAGATC
>DAHVOV010000011.1 GCA_027318645.1 Candidatus Aminicenantota bacterium | reverse complement strand
TGGCCCTGCAGGGCAAGGCACGGGCCCTGGTCACCGGGCCGGTCGACAAGGACCGCTGGCTGTCCGCCGGCGTGCCCTATCGCGGCCATACCGATTTCTTCGCCGCTGCCGTCGCCTCCGCCCCGATCATGTTCTTCTGGTCGCCGGGGATGCGCGTGGCCCTGTTCACCCACCATATCCCCCTGCGCGAGGTGTTCGCGCGCCTGGAGCGCGGCGCCATCGCGGCCTTCGTCCGCCGCCTGGACAGCGAGCTGCGGCGGCAGTTCGGCCAGGAGTTCGTCTTCCTGTTCAGCGGCCTGAACCCCCACGCCGGGGAAAAGGGCCGGCTGGGCAGCGAGGAGCTCGAGGTGATCCTCCCCGCCATCGCCGAGCTGGGGAGCGAGGTGCGGGTGGCGGGGGTCTATCCGCCCGACGTCGTCTTCGTGAAGGCCCGCTCGCTGAAGGGCGCGGTGGTCGTCGCCTGGAGCCACGACCAGGGGCTGATCCCCTTCAAGCTGCTGCACGGCGCCGACGGCGTGCAGGTGACGCTGGGGCTGCCGTTCGTGCGCACCTCGCCGGTGCACGGCACGGCCCGCGACATCGCCGGCAAGGGGATCGCCGACCCTTCCAGCATGCGGGCCGCCATCCGCCTGGCCGAGTCGCTGCTGCGCTGAAGGCGCCGCCGGCGGGCAACGGTCACTTGCCGCCGCTCCCCTCCTCGTCGGCCCTGATCTTCTCCTCGATGCGGCGCAGCTCTTCCTGGATGGCCTGCAGCTTGGCGGCGTATTCCTTGCGCGCCGCCTCGGAGAGGCGGTCCTTCTCGGCCTGCAGCCGCTGCAGCTCGCGGACCAGCTGGCGGCTCTCCTCGCGGGCCTTGCGCAGCGACAGCTGGCGGTCCTTCTGCTGCTCGGCGAACTCCTTCTCCTTCAGCTGCTTCAGCTTGCGGAGCTCCTCCAGCAGCATGGCCCGGGTCTCGTCGCTGGCGTTGTCCTGCAGCTCGTTCACCTTCTGCGAGAAGCGGCGGATGTCCCAGGCCGGCTTCTCGTTGCGGTCGGGCACGATGGAGAAGCGGCGCGGCTGGCCGTCGCGGTAGAGCGCCAGGAGCACGCTCTCCTTGTCCTTCAGGGCGTTGAGCGAGCGGCGCAGGTCGACGGCCGTGCGCAGCGGGCTCTCGTTGGCGCGGACGATGACGTCGCCGGCCTTCAGCCCCGCCTTGTCGGCGGCCGACCCGGGCAGGACGCTGGAGACCAGCAGCCCGTAGCCCTCCTTGACCGCGAACTTCCGCCCCAGCTCCTCGGTGATGTCCATGACGTCGACTCCCAGCTGGCGGGCGCCACCCAGCTCGATGACGTAGTGGCGCACGCCCGGCAGGGTCGAGTCCAGCTCGGAAAGGTCGGGCAGCTCGGCCAGCCGCTCGGCCAGCTCAGGGAAATCGGCGAGCTCGGGGACGGGCAGCGGCTGCGGCGGCTCGGGCGGGGCCAGCAGGCGGCGCTCGTCGAGCACGACGGTCAGGGGCAGCGCCTTGCCGCCGCGGCTGACCGTGACGTCGACCTTGTCGCCGGCGAAGCGGAAGGCCAGGGAGGAGACGATCTCCTGCCAGTCGGCAACCGGCCGGCCGGCCAGCTTGATGACGCGGTCGCCCCGGAGAATGCCGGCCTTGGCCGCCGGCGAGTTTTTATAGATGCCCTGGACCTCGTTCGTGGCCTCGACGAAGATCACCCCCATCCAGCCGGGGACGATCCGGCCGTCGCGCAGCAGCTTGTCGGCGGTGCGCCGCACCTGGGCGGCGGGGATGGCATAGCAGAGGCTGTTGCCCTGGCTGCGGCTGCCGCTGACCACGATGGTCGTCGAGTGGTCCTTGAAGGTCAGGTCCGGGGTGAAGGAGAAGCCGACGCTGCCGCGGATGACGCCCACCAGCCTGCCGTCGCGGTCGACCACGGCGCCGCCGGAGGAGCCGGGGGCGACCGGCGCGTTCACGATCAGCTCGTTCTCCCCCAGGCTGCTCACGATGCCCTGGGAGATGGCCGGGAACTTGTCGTAGAACAGGCCGACCAGCGCCACCCAGCTGCCGACCTCGGGGGCGGCGGCCTCGCTCAGCGGGGGCGGCCCCTTGCGCTCGAGGCGCAGCAGGGTCAGGCCGGAGCGGTCCTCCTGGCCGGCGACGCGGGCGGCGATGAACTCGCCCTTGGCGGTCTCCACGCCGATCCGGGCGAAAGGCCGCTTGGTGACCAGCGTCGAGGTCACGACCAGCCCGCCTCCCAGGGCGACGCCGCTGGCCACGTAGCGCTTCCCGTTCTCGGCGATGACCTTCACCAGCGAGGGGGCGACCCGCTCCAGGACCACTCGGGCCCGGCCTTCGCCTTCGTCCGCCTGTCCTTGGGAGTCGGCCGCCGGGGACGGCGACGATCCCAGCAGCACCAGGATCAACAGCAGGAACAGTATTTTCTTCATGGGGGCTCCCTAGATCTGGTTGCTGGCCGCCGCCCGGGGCGACGGGCTGCCGCCCAGGGCGACCGGCTGCAGCGTGTAGCGCGTGCGGCCGTCGGAGGTGGCGAAAAAGAGCTCCTCGCTCACCGGCACCTCCTCCTTCTCCGCGGCCTGCAGGGAAGCGCGGCCGGCCGTCGGCCGGCCCAATTGGAAGACGGCCAGGGCGACGACGGTCACGGCCGCGAACGCCGCCGCCAGGGCGACGCCGGCCTTGCGCCGCTGCTTGACGCGGCGGATCTTGGCGAAGACGCGCTCCTCGAAGTCGCTGCCGGGGCCGGCGGCCTCGCCTTGCTGCTCAAGGATATGCTGCCATTCACGCATGGGTTGCTCCTTCCGCGTCGAGGAACTGCTTCCGCAAGTGGTCCTTGCCCCGGAAGACCATCGACTTGACGGTGCCGATGGGCTTGTTCAGCACGCGGGAGATCTCCTCAAACGAGAAATTGTCCATCTCCTTCATCACCAGCGGCACGCGCCATTTTTCCGGGACCATGGCCAGCAGCTGCTCGGCGAGCAGCTTGCCCTCGACGTCGGGACGATAGGATGCCTGGCCCTCGCCGAGCTCGGAGAGGGAAAAGACCCGCCGGATGCGCTTCTTGCGGAACTCGCTGCGGGCCAGGTTGGTGGCGATCGTGTAGATCCAGGCCTTCGCCGCCGGCAGGGTGTCGCACTTCAGGGTGCCGGCCTTGAAAAAGACCTTGACGAAGGTGTCCTGCGTGAGCTCCTCGGCCAGCTGCCGATCGCCCATCAGCAGGCTCAGGTAATGGAAAATCGGCTTCTTGTACATGGCCATCACTTCCTTGAAAGCGGCTTCGTCACCTTCCTTGAGCTTGGCGATCAGGTCATCCATGTCTGATTAGTAAGATGCCCCTGGCAGGGGAAAAGTTGCACGTTCGGCCTTGAATGGGGCCTTTTCCGGGAAAACGGGCGCCGGCGCCCCGCGCCGCCCCCTTTTCCCCCCGGTGCGGGGAGACGGGGAATGGGAGGATGGGAAAGGGCCCGGCAGGAGCATTCCCCGGGCCGGCACGCGGGGCGGCTTTCCCGGGCTTATCTGCCGGCCGGGAGCGGTGCAGGACCGCCCGGGCCGGGCGCTGCGGCGATGTCATCGATCTTCGCGGGAAGCTTCCCCAGGATCGCTCGGCCCACCCGGAAGGCATAGGGCAGGGAGGGGTCGCGGACGACGGCCTCCTCGCCCTGGGGCGGGTGGAATTCCAGCGCCAGCTCGGACCGCTTCCCCGGCTCGGCCGGGTCCTCGGTCATCAGGGTGACGCGCGCGGCGGCCTCCTGCCGGGCGATGCCGGCCAGGGCGCCGGGATCGTCGACGAACGAGGCCGCCTCGAGGTCGGCCAGGGCCGACAGCAGGGCGTTGACCTTTTCCTCGTCGGGACGGCGCCCGGCCGCAGGCCGTGAGAACCCCCAGGAGCCGGAGTCGTCCTTGCGCAGGACGGCCTGGAACGATCCCTGGCGGACGGAGAGCTCCCGGACGTCGAAGGCGAAGAAACGGGCGACCTTTTTCTCGCGCCAGTCGGCGGCCGCGCCGGCGAACTTGGCGGGGAAGTCCCGCCCGATGGCGCACACCTCGGCGGAGCCGTCCGCCAGGGCATAGGTCGCCTCTCCCGCGCGCCCGATCTCGATCCGGCGCGCGCCGAGGGGGGTGGCGAACTCGGCCGTGAGCAGCGGCCGGTCCAGGCCGAACCCGGCGCGGCCGGCGCTCCCTGCCAGGGGCAGGAAGGCGGTCGCTTCCAGCAGCGAGGCGGCGGAGAGCAGGTCGTCCACCTTTTCCCCGCGCGCCAGCGAGCGCAGCGGGCGCTCCAGGAACCAGCGGCCCTGTTTCCTGGCCAGGGCCAGGTCGCCTGCGGCGGAGCGGAACTGCAGGGCGGTGACCGAGGCGGGATCGATGGCGAAGAACTTCTTGTCGCGGAAGGCGAACAGGTCCTTCTCCAGGTCGTTGCGCCGGTAGCCGGCGATGGCCGCCACGCGCTCGCCCTCGGCCAGCCTGGCGTAGGAGGAGTCGTCGATGGCGTTCTTCGTCCCGAGCAGCACCGTGGCCGCCGGGCGGCCCCTGGCGAACAGCTTCAGCTCGATCTCCGGCCGGTCCAGGCCGAAGTCCTTCATCTCGGTCCCTCGCTCGGCGATCAGGCGGTCGTACTTCAGCGGGCAGAAGTTGTCCAGGATGCCCTCGACGACCACCTTGTCGGCCCGGGCCGCCAGCGGCTTTTCCAGGCGCCAGCCCACGTCGCCGCGGGCGAAGGCGAAAAGGCCGTGGGCATTGCGCAGCTCGATGCGCTCGACCGCGTCGGCGGCAAGGTCGAGGAGCGTCCCCGGCGCGGAGCGCCTGGCCCGGTCGCGGCGGTCGACGAGGTAGATGGCCGTCAGCAGGACGGCCAGGGCCAGCGCCAGGGCCAGGATCTTGCGGACGTTCACAGCTTCCTCCGGTAGAGCCAGATGGCGATGCCGGCGGCGAACACCAGCAGCGGCAGGATGACCAGGCTGTAGAAGAACGCCAGCCGCCCGGCGCCTTGCGTCAGGCTGATCGTGCGCGGCGCCGTCACCTTCGCGGGGATGGCGATCAGGTCCTGCTCCTCGGCCAGCCAGGAGACGGCATTGTTGAAAAAGCTGCCGTTGGCCTGGAAGAAATAGTACTGGTTCAGGGCGAAATCGGAGTCGCCGACCAGCACCAGGCGCGACTTGCCGTCGCCGGCAACCGCCTCGGCGGCGGCCGCGATGTCGATGGGGCCGGCCTTGTCCTCGGGGTCCTTGGCGATGCGCTCGGTCCTGGCCTCGGCCTCGTAGCGCGTCTCGCCCCACGACTCGGGGCTGGTGGCGGCCAGGAAGTCGATCGTGGCGCCGGCCGAGGCCGGAGCCAGGCGGGCCACTCCCCGCGCCAGCGGGAACATGGTGGCGTAGCCGAACCCCCTGGTGATGGCGTGCTCCGGGTACTTGGCCACCACCGGCATGACGTAGCTGCCGCCCATGAACTGCGAGAGCGGGTCGGCGTCGACGACGACGTTCTCCTCCAGGGCCAGCCCGCGCTTGGCCAGCAGCGGCTTCAGCTCGGCGCCCTGGCCGGGATCGAGCAGCAGCAGCAGCCGGCCCTGGCGCTGGTCGAGGTAGTTCTCCAGCAGGAGCAGCTCCTTGGCCAGCAGGGGTTTGCGCGGCCCGGCGATGACCAGCGCCGCCGCGTCGGCGGGCACGGACGGCTCCTGGAAGAGGACGAGGTCCTTCACCTTGTAGGACAGCTTCTCCAGCCCCGAGCGGGCCTCGGAGTACCCGGCCTCGCCCGTGTCGCCGCCGCCGGGCTCGCCGTGGCCCTGGATGAAATAGACCGTCTTCTCGGTCCGCCGCGTCACCTTGACGATGGCGTTGGTGATGGCCTCCTCCGTCGCCTCCTCGCTGCGCGTGCTCTTGCCCTCGTACTCGAACACCAGGGTGCCGTCGGCCTTGATGTCGTAGCGCTTGACCAGCTCGGGCTTGAGGAAGGGATCGATGACCTCGGCCTTGATCCGCGGGTTGTGGAAGCGGTAGATCTCCAGCAGGGCCAGGAACGGCTGGCGGCCGCGGTTCTCCTTGCCGAAGAAGGCCTTGATGACCAGGTCCTGGCGGATTCCGCGCGCCACCTGCACCGACTGCGGCGACAGCGAGTGCGCCCTGCCGGCGCTGAAGTCGAAGCGCTGGTGAACGCGGGCGCCGAGATAGTTGACGGCGGCGACGATGGCCGTCACCAGCAGCACCACCACGGCCAGGTTGGAGGCGAAGATGAAGTTCAGCCGGGCGCTGCGGGTGCGGAAGCGGGAGAAATGGACGGCGAAGTACGCGGCCAGCCCGGCCGCCCCCAGGAGCAGCAGCCCCAGGCCGGCCCGGCCCTTGCCGGCGCCCGTGCCGTAGCTGAGCCAGAGGACGGCGCCGGACAGGATCAGCAGCAGGGCGAGCCAGTTGCCGTGGCGCAGGAGCTTGTTCATGCTCACCTCCACTTGCGGAACTCGAACACGGCGCGCGTCAGGTAGAGGCCGAGGAAGCTGAACGTCAGGAAGTAGACGACGTCCTGGGTGTCGATGACGCCGCCGGCCATGTTCTTGAAATGGGAGAAGAACGACAGGTAGGCCAGGACGGGGCGCCAGGCGCCGGGGCCGCCCTCGCCGACCCAGGACAGCACCCAGATCAGCAGGATGGCCGAGAAGGAGACGCCGGCGGCGATGACCTGGTTCTCGGTCAGCGCCGAGGCGAGCAGGCCGACGGCGATGAATGCCGCCCCCAGCAGGAACAGGCCGAGGTAGGCGGTCAGCAGCGGCGCCGGGTCGGGGTTGCCGTAGGCGAAGGCGAACAGGGAGTAGGTGGCCGTCAGCAGCAGGATGCCGGCGTAGACGATCAGCGCCGCCAGGTACTTGCCGGCGATGATGGCCCCCAGGCGCACCGGCGAGGTCAGCAGCAGCTCCTCGGTGCGCGTCTTCTTCTCGTCGGCGAACAGGCGCATGGTCAGCAGCGGCAGCAGGAAGATCAGCACGATGGCCAGGTTGCCGAAAAAGGGCTGGAAGAGCATCTGGTTGATGTCGAGGTACTCGGCCGGGTAGCCCTGCTGCATCATGCGCACCGTCTGCTCGTTGGCCCAGGCCAGGATGTTGTAGAAGAAGAAGCCGCTGACCAGCAGGAAGAAGGCGGCCAGCACGTAGGCCACCGGCGAGTACAGGTAGGCCTTCAGCTCCTTCTTGGCGATCGTCCACGCGCTTCTCATGACGCCCTCCCTTCCTCGGCGAGGACGGCCTTCATGTACAGGGCCTCCAGGCCGGCCTTGATCTCGCGGATGCGCACGTCGCGGCCGAGCAGCCAGGAGAGGATCGGGTTGAGGTCGCTCGGCGGCTGGCGGAACTCCAGCTTCAGCACGGCGCCGTCGCAGCGGGCCTCGGCCACGGCGGGGAAGGCCTGCGCCAGGGCGGCGGCGAGCTCCCCCGCCAGCGGGGCGGCGGCGACGATCTCCAGGCTCTTGCCCCATTCCTCGCGGGTCAGGGTGGCCATCAGCCGCCCCTCCTTGATGATCACCGCCCCGTCGCACACCTGGGTGATCTCGGCCAGGATGTGCGAGGAGAGGATGACGGTGGCGCTGCCGCGGAAGGCGCGGATCATCTCGCGGATCTCGATGATCTGCGCCGGGTCGAGCCCGATGGTCGGCTCGTCGAGGATGAGCACGTCGGGCTCGTGGATGACGGCCTGGGCGATGCCCAGGCGCTGGCGGAAGCCGCGCGAGATGTTGCGCGCCAGGCGGCCGTAGACCGGCTGCAGGTTCGTCCGCTCCACGGCGCGCTCGACGGCCGCGGCGATCTTCCGCCGCTCCAGGCCGTTCAGCTCGGCCACGAAGCGCAGGTACTCCTTGACGGTCAGCTCGCCGTACACCGGGACCACCTCGGGCAGGTAGCCGACCCGCCGCTGCACCGCCCGCGTGTCGGCGGCGACGTCGATGCCGTCGATCAGGGCCCGGCCTTCGTTGGCCGGTAGGTAGCCGGTCAGCACGCGCATGGTGGTGGTCTTGCCGGCGCCGTTGGGCCCGAGGAAGCCCCATATCCTCCCCTTGTCCACGGTGAAGGATATTTCGCGGACCGCCACGGTCTCGGCGAACTTCTTGGTCAGGTGTTCGACTTGGATCATCGGGCCTCCCTACATCCGCTCGGGGATCTCGATCCCCAGGAGCGCAAGCAGCGTCTCGATCCTGCCCTTGAAGAGCAGGACCAGGGCCAGGCGCAGGGCGCGCCGGCCGGGGTCGGGCTCGGCCAGGACCGGGAAGAGGTGGTAGTAGTGGTTGAACTTCTGGCACAGGAGGTAGGCGTAGGCGGCCAGCGAGGAGATATCGTGATGGGCGAGGGCGTATTCCGCCTGCGTCTCCAGCAGCGACAGGTGCAGCGCCAGTTCCCAGTACGCGTCCCGCTCCGCGCCATCCAGCGGCGCCAGGCTGGCGGCGCCGCGGGCGGCCTCGATGTCGGCGGCGGCGGCCTTGCGCAGGATGCTGTTCAGCCGCACCGCGGCGTACTGCAGGTAGGGGCCGCTGTCGCCCTCGAAGTTCAGCGCCTCCTGGAAGTCGAAGGCGATGACCGTGTTGAGGTTGAACTTGATCATGAAGTAGCGCAGCGCGGCCACGGCGATCCGCCGCGACAGCTTGCGCGCCTCGGCCTCGGGCAGCTCGGGATTGCGGCGGCGCACCTCGCGGTGCGACTTCTCCTCCAGCATGGCGATCAGGTCGTCGGCCTTGACCGCGCGGCCCTTGCGCCCCGAGACCTCGATGTAGGGCTTGGCTTCCTCGCCGGGCTCCAGCTCCAGCCCCATGTCGCGCACGCAGGCCGGGGTCAGGGCCACCATCTCGTAGGAGAAGTGGACGAAGCCGGCGGCGGCGCCGGGATGGCCCAGCTGCGCCAGCACCTGGGAGATCAGGTTCTGCAGGTAGGACTGGCGGACGTCGATGACGTTGTAGACGCGCCGGCCGCGGCCGAAGCGCGCGCCCGGGGCGGCGGGCGCCGGCGCGGAAGCCGTCATGGCGATGGGGTGCCCGCCGGCATAGGCGTGGAACGGCCGGTAGAAGAAGTCGCGCCCCAGCAGGTCGAACTTCCACAGGTTGTAGGCGATGTCCTTGCCCACGTAGGTGATGGTGCCGTTGGAGCGGACGATGATCTTCTCGATCTTCTCCCGCTCGTAATGGATGACCAGGCAGCCGCGCTTGTCCGGGTCGGCGGAGGGGAACATCACCCCGCGGCCGGTCAGCTCGGCGGCGGCGGCCTTGAAGAAGTCGAGGGCGATGACGTCGCTCTCCCGCGCCATCAGGTCGTACTGGATGCCCAGCTTCTCCATGGTGCGGACGTGGTCCAGGAGGACCTGCTCGGCGACATGGAGGCAGACGCCGTACTCGGGCTCGGCCTTCTCCTCGATGCGCTTGTGCACCTCGCGGCGCTGGGCGGCCAGCTCCTCGTCGCCGGCGAACAGGCGGTTGACCTCGGCGTACAGCTCCCAGAGATAGGCGGCCAGGTCGGGGATGCGCCGGATCGCCTCCAGGTCGAGGCGGCGGTGGCGCAGCAGCCCCCACACCACGTCGGCCACCTGGATGCCGGTGTCGTCGATGTAGTTCTGCACCTCGACCTCGTAGCCCAGGAAGCGGCAGCAGCGCGCCAGCGTGTCGCCCAGGCACGAATTGCGCAGGTGGCCGATGTGCGCCGACTTGTTGGGATTGATGCTGGTGTGCTCGACGATCACCTTCTCCCCGCGCGCGGGGGGCGGCAGCGGCCGCGCCTGCGCCTCCAGCCGGGCGCGGAAGAAGAGGTCGCGGCGCAGGAAGAAGTTGAGGAAGCCGCCGCCGGCGACGCGCACCTCCTCGGCCTCCGGCAGCTGCCCCTGCAGCCGGGCGGCGATGTCGTTGGCCAGCGCGAAGGGCTTGCTGCGCGTCTTCCTGGCCAGGGCGAAGGCCAGGGTGGTGGAGAGGTCGCCGAAGCGGCGCTCGGCGGGGACCGTGAACTCGGCCTCGATGCCGGAAAGGTCGTACGCGCCGCTCAGCAGCTCGGCGATCCTTCGCCTCAGATTTTCCTGCAGGGTCTTCATGGGCCGGTCCTCTCGCTCTTCCTGACGGGGTTTC
>DAHVOV010000005.1 GCA_027318645.1 Candidatus Aminicenantota bacterium | reverse complement strand
TGCTGGACAAGCCCAGCGACCTGTTCGAGACCTACAATCACCTGGTGCTGCGCCTGAACATGCCGCGCCAGTCGCAGGCGCGCTTCGATGTCATCCTGGGCAACGAGGTCTTCGCCGACCGGCGCTTCAGCCTGAGCGGCTGGCGTTTCCGCTGGTACACGCAGATCCTCAAGCAGCTGTACTTCGAGGGCGGCTACCGCCGCTCGGACCGCATCTTCTACGACGCCGAGGCGCCGTTCCAGGGCAAGGGCAACACCGCCGACATGTACCTGCAATACCAGCCCACCGACCGGCTCAACGCCTCCGTCGGGCTGAGCTACTACGATTTCTTCCGCTCCAGCGACGGCGAAAAGGTGTACGACTACACGATCTGGCGCGGCCGCGCCACCTTCCAGGTCAACCGCTACCTCTTCTTCCGCGGCATCGTCGAGTACAACAACTACTGGAAGACGATCAACGCCGACTTCCTGGCCTCCTTCACCTACATCCCCGGCACCGTGATCTACGCCGGCTACGGCTCGGCCTACGAGAAGGTCAAGTGGAGCAACGAGGACCGCGAGTACTTCCCCAGCGACGATTATCTCCAGACCCGTAAGAGCTTCTTCTTCAAGGCATCGTATCTGTGGAGATTCTAAGTGACCAGTGACGAGTGACGAGTGACAAGGAAGAAAAGCGAGCCCTGGCTCGGGTGATTGCGGCTCCTTGTCACTTGTCACTTGTTACTTGTCACTGAGCTCGAAATTCTGGCAGTTCTTAGTGACCAGTGACGAGTGACGAGTGACGAGGAAGAAAAGCGAGCCCTGGCTCGGGTGATTGCGGTTCCTTGTCACTTGTCACTTGTTACTTGTCACTGAGTTCTTGATCCTTTACTAATAAAGCCCTAGCCCTTATAATCGCCCCATGGACCTGGAACGCGAATGCCTGCTGGAGATCGTGCGCCTGGCGCTCAAGGAGGACCGAGCGCGCGACGACGTCACCACCAACTCCCTGGCCGACCTCGATGGCCGCGCCCGCGCCGAGCTGCGCGCCAAGGAAGGCGGCGTCATCTCCGGCATCGAGGCCTTCGTCGCCACCATGCGCGAGGTGGACCCCGACCTGGAGGTCGAGGTCTTCCGCGGCGACGGCTGCGTGGTGGCGGCCGGCGACCTGGTCCTGGAGGTCCGCGGCCGCGAGAGCTCCATCCTGAAGGGGGAGCGTACGGCGCTGAACTTCGTGCAGCGCCTGAGCGGCGTGGCCACCCTCACCCGTTGCTTCGTCGAGGCGCTGCGCCCGTACCGCGCCGCGCTGCTGGACACGCGCAAGACCACCCCGGGCATGCGCTACCTGGAGAAGAACGCCGTGCGCCACGGCGGCGGCCGCAACCACCGCCTGAACCTGGCGGACATGGCCATGGTGAAGGACAACCACATCGCCATGGCCGGCGGCATCACGCCGGCGGTGGCGCGCGTGCGCGCCGCCCATCCCGGCAAGGCCATCGAGGTGGAGGTGAAGGACCTGGGCGAGCTGGAGGAGGCCCTGGGCCTGGGCGTGGAGATGGTGATGCTGGACAACTTCACGGCGGAGCAGGCCGCCGCGGCGGTGGCCCGCGCCGGCGGCCGGACGCGGCTGGAGCTCTCGGGCAACGTCACGCTGGAGAACGTCGCCGCCCGGGCGGCCAGCGGCGTCGACTTCGTCTCCGTGGGCGCCCTGACCCACTCCTTCCGCTCCCTGGACCTGAGCCTGAAGATCGTGAGGTCGGCATGAAGGAATACCTGGAAACCGAGGTGCTGGTCATCGGCAACGGCATCGCCGGCTCGTCGGCGGCCCTGCGCCTGGCCGAGCTCGGCGTCGACGTGCTGCTGGTCTCCAAGGGCAAGGACCTGTCGCGCAACAACACCTACTACGCCCAGGGCGGCATCGCCTTCCTGCCCGAGGGCGAGCCCGCCGACCTCTTCGCCGGCGACATCGTACGCGCCGGCGACGAGTTCAACTACCGGCCGGCCGTCGACCAGGCGGTGAACGACTCGCGGCGGCTGGTGCGCGAGGTGCTCATCGACAAGCTGGGCGTGCCCTTCTCGCGCAAGGACGGGGAGTTCGACCTGGCCAAGGAGGGCGGGCACTCCACGCGCCGGGTGCTGAACGTCCGCGACATGACCGGCCGCGTCATCCAGGAGAAGTTCGGCGAGTACCTGGCGACGCTGCCGCGCCTGCGGACGCTCTTTCAGCACACGGTGGTCGACCTGCTCAGCACCCCCCACCACTCGACCAACCCGCTGCGCGTCTACCAGGAGCCGCGCGTCATCGGCGCCTACGTGCTGGACCAGCGCAGCAAGAAGGTCTTCCGCGTCTTCGCCCGCAAGGTGGTGCTGGCCAGCGGCGGCCTGAGCAGCCTCTACCTGCACTCGACCAACCCCGAGGAGGCCATCGGCAACGGCATCGCCATGGCCGCCCGCACCGGGGCGCGCCTGGCCAACCTGGAGTACATCCAGTTCCATCCCACCGCCCTGTCGCACCGCGAGGCCGACAGCTTCCTCATCTCCGAGGCGGTGCGCGGCGAGGGGGCGCGGCTGATGAACCTCAAGGGCGAGTACTTCATGGACAAGTACTCGCCGCTGCGGGACCTGGCGCCGCGCGACGAGGTGTCGCGGGCCATCTACGCCGAGATGATCAAGTACGGCGACGACTACGTGCTGCTCGACCTGGCCTCGTTCGCCAAGATCAACATCCGCGAGCGCTTCCCGACCATCTATCAGAACTGCCTGAAGTACGGCATCGATATCGAGAGCAAGCCCATCCCGGTGGCGCCGGCGGCGCACTTCAGCTGCGGGGGCGTCCTCTGTGACCTGAACGGCCGCAGCAGCGTCCGCAACCTGTACGCCATCGGCGAGGTCTCGGCGACCGGCGTGCACGGCGCCAACCGCCTGGCCTCGGTGTCGCTGCTGGAGGGGCTGGTCTGGGGCGCGCGGGCGGCCGAGGACATCGCCGCCATGATCGCAGCGGACAGGGACCCCTACACCATCGCCGAGGTCCCGGAGTGGAAGTACCCCTACCCGCAGGAGAAGCTCGACCCGGCGCTGGTGTGGCAGGACCTGATGACCATCAAGAGCATCCTCTGGAACTACAACGGCATCATCCGCACCGTCAAGCGCATGGAGCGGGCCAAGGCCGACCTGGACTACCTGCGCCACCGCATCGAGAAGTTCTACCAGGCCAGCGAGATCGGCAACCGCATCATCACCCTGCGCGACAGCGTGCAGACGGCGCTGCTCATCGTCGAGGCCTCGATGCGCAACCGCGTCTCGCGCGGCGCCCACTTCGTCAAGGCCGACGAGGGCTGAGGGCCGCCGCCGGGAGCGGGGCTTCCTGGCGCCGGAGGCGGCAAGCCGGCGGGGCGCGGGGGGGCTAGGGCGTCACTCCTCCAGCTCCAGGGCGGCCAGGAAGGCCTCCTGGGGGATGTCGATCTTGCCGATGCGCTTCATGCGCTTCTTGCCCTTCTTCTGCTTTTCCAGCAGCTTCATCTTGCGCGAGATGTCGCCGCCGTAGCACTTGGCCAGCACGTTCTTGCGCAGCGGCTTGACCACGGTCTTGGCGATGACGCGCTTGTGGATGGCGGCCTGGATGACCACCTCGAAGAGCTGGCGCGGGATGACCTCCTTCATCTTGATGGTCAGCTGGTTGCCCACGGTGTAGGCCTTGTCCTTGTGGACGATGACCGCCAGGGCGTCGACCGGGTCGCCGTTGATCAGGATGTCCAGCTTGACCAGCGGCGACTCGCGGTAGTCCTTCAGCTCGTAGTCGAAGGAGGCGTAGCCCTGCGAGATCGACTTCAGCTTGTTGAAGAAGTCGTAGAGCACCTCGGCCAGCGGCAGGTCGTAGGTCAGGTAGACGCGCTGCGGGCCGATGTACTCCATCTTGCGGTGGACGCCGCGGCGGTTCTGCAGCAGCTTGAGCACGTTGCCCAGGAACTCGTCGGGGGTGATGACGATGGCCTCGATGTACGGCTCGGCGATGGTCTTGTAGTGCTGGGGCTCGGGCAGCTGCGCCGGCGACTCGATCTCGATGGTGGTGCCGTCGGTCTTGCCGACGCGGTAGCGCACCGAGGGCGCGGTGGTCACCAGCGAGAGGGAGTACTCGCGCTCCAGCCGCTCCTGGATGATCTCCTTGTGCAGCAGGCCCAGGAAGCCGCAGCGGAAGCCGATGCCCAGCGCCGGCGACGACTCGGGCTCGTAGGTCAGCGACGAGTCGTTCAGGGTGAGTTTCTCGATGGCCTCGCGCAGCTCCTCGTGGCTGGTGCCCTCGCTGGGGTAGAAGCCGGCGAAGACCATGGGCTGCGGCTCCTTGAAGCCCGGCAGCGCCTGCACCGAACCCTCGCGGGCCAGGGTGACGGTGTCGCCGATCTTGACCTCGGCGATGTTCTTGATGCTGGCGATGATGTAGCCGACCTCGCCGGCCTCGAGCGCCTCCAGGGGCAGCGGCTTGGGCGTGTTGACCCCCACCTCGTTGATCTCGTACTCGGCGTTGTTGGACAGGAACTTGATCTTGTCGCCCTTGCGCATGACGCCGTCGATGATCTTCACCAGGATGATCACGCCGCGGTAGGAGTCGAACCAGGAGTCGAAGATCATCGCCTTCAGGGGCTTGGCCGCGTCCCCCTGCGGGGGCGGGACGCGCGCGATGATGGCCGGGATGATCTGCTCGATGCCGATGCCGGTCTTGGCCGAGACCATCAGCGCCTCCCGGCGCGGGATGCCCAGGATGGTCTCCATCTGCTCCAGCGACTTGTCCAGCTCGTTGTTGGGCAGGTCGATCTTGTTCATCACCGGGATGAGCGTCAGGTCGTTCTCCATGGCCAGGTAGGTGTTGGCCACCGTCTGCGCCTCGACCCCCTGCGTGGAGTCGATCACCAGCAGGGCGCCCTCGCAGGCGGCCAGCGAGCGCGAGACCTCGTAGGTGAAGTCGATGTGCCCCGGCGTGTCGATCAGGTTGAGGAGGTACTCCTCGCCCCGCTCGTCCCGCCAGGTGAGGCGCACGAAATGGGACTTGATGGTGATGCCGCGCTCGCGCTCCAGGTCCATGGAGTCGAGCACCTGCTCCTGCATGTCGCGCTTGGCGACGGCGTGGGTGGCCTCCAGCAGGCGGTCGGAGAGGGTGGTCTTGCCGTGGTCGATGTGGGCGATGATGGAGAAGTTGCGGATGTTCTTCATGGCTCTAGCGGTCCCGGGCGGCGTCCCGGGCCAGGGCGGCCGCGCCGGCGCAGCCGGCGCCGTTGCCCAGGCGCGCCGCCTCGACGCGGGTGGCGGCGGCGGCCAGCGGGACGACGCGGCGGGCCAGCTCCGCGCGCGCCGGCGCCAGCAGGGCCT
>DAHVOV010000003.1 GCA_027318645.1 Candidatus Aminicenantota bacterium | reverse complement strand
CCCCGGGGCCGGCGTGGCATAATCGGCCCATGCAAGACGAACGCGGCCTCATCGAGGAAGCCCGCGACCTCGGCGGCGGCTACCACCTGCTGAAGGTCGCCGCGCCGCGCCTGGCCGCAGCGGCCAAGCCGGGGCATTTCGCCATGGTGCGCGTCTCGCCGGCCCTCGACCCGCTGCTGCGGCGCCCGCTGGGCGTCCTCGACTGCCGGCCGCCCTATGTCTGGTTCTATTACCAGGTGCTGGGCGCCGGCACGCGCCTGCTGGCCGGCCAGCGCCCAGGCGACGGCCTGGACATCCTCGGCCCGCTGGGGAACACCTTCCCGGAGATGCCCAACCAGCGCGTGCTGCTGCTGGCCGGCGGCCGCGGCATCGTGCCCCTTTTCCACTACGCCCGCGCCTACGGCGAGCGGCGCAAGCTGCTGCTGGTCCTTGGCGGCCGCTCCAAGGCCGACCTGCCGCTGCTGGAGCGCGTGCGCTCGCTGCGCCTGGAGCGCCTCGTCATCTTCAGCGAGGACGGCTCGCTCGGCCAGAAGGGGCGGCTCACCGACGGCCTGGAGGCCTTCCTGCGCGAGGAGAAGCCCGACGCCACGCTGTCGTGCGGGCCCGACGCGATGCTGGCCGCGCTGGCCGCCCGGCTGAAGCCGTTCCCCATGCGCAACCTGGCCTCGCTGGAGGCGCGCATGGGCTGCGGCTTCGGCGTCTGCCAGGGCTGCGCCGTGACCGCCGCCGACGGCTCCTTTCGCCGCGTCTGCGACGAGGGTCCGGTCTTTCCGCTGGAGGAGATCCGATGGCCGACCTGAGCGCCGACCTGGGCTTCCGCACGCTGAAGAACCCCGTGATCACCGCCTCGGGCACCTTCGGCTACGGGGAGGAGTTCCTGCCCTTCTTCGACCTCGACCTTCTCGGCGCCATCGTCCTGAAGGGCATCTTCCGCCAGGCGCGCCCGGGCAACCCGCCGCCACGCCTGCACGAGACCCCGGCCGGGCTGCTGAACTCCATCGGCCTGGCCGGACCGGGCAGCGCCGCGCTGCAGGAGATCATCCGCCGCCTGCACGCGCGCACGCCGGTGCCCATCATCGTCAACGTCTGCGGCGAGGACGACGACGAGTTCGCGGAGGTCGCCGCCCTGTTCTCCGCCATGGACGAGGTGGCGATGCTGGAGCTCAACATCTCCTGCCCCAACGTCCGCCAGGGGGGCGCCTGCCCGGCCCAGGACGCCGGCCACACGGCGCGCCTGGTCCGGCGCGTAAAGGAATCGCTGCACAAGCCGCTGATCGTCAAGCTCTCGCCCAACGCCGCCGACGTGGTCGCCGTCGCCCAGGCGGCGCAGGACGCAGGCGCCGACGCCCTGTCCCTGGTCAACACCTTCCTGGGGCTGGCCGTCGACCTGGAGTCGCGCCGGCCGGTCTTCGCCAACGTCTACGCCGGGCTGTCGGGGCCGGCCATCAAGCCACTGGCCCTGCGCCTGGTGCGCGAGGTGTGCCGCAAGGCCTACGTGCCGGTCATCGGCATGGGCGGCATCGCCAGCGGCCGCGATGTTTTGGATTACATCCTGGTCGGCGCCTCGGCCGTCCAGGTCGGCACGGTCAGCTTCCGCGAGCCGGCGGCGGCCGCGCGCATCGCGGCCGAGGTCGCCTAGGAGATGGACCGGCTGGGCATCCGCTCGCTGGCCGAGCTCCGCGGCAAGCTGGAGGCGTGAGGCCGGCTAGGGCAGCATGTCGTCCAGCGTGATCTCCGGGTGGTGGTAGCGCTCGTAGGCCGGGGTCTTCTTCCCGAACTGGATCGCCTCGCGCGGGCACCACTGGATGCAGGCCAGGCACTGCTCGCAGCGGTGCCGCCACTCGGGCCGCCCCTTCTTCAGGTCGATGTTCGCCGCCGGGCAGACGCGGGCGCACGTGCCGCAGGAGTCGCAGCGCTCGTCGCACCAGAAGTCCTTGTCCATGCGCGGCACCTGGTTGTAGGTCAGGCGGTACAGGGCGGTGAAGACGAGCCGCTGCCACCAGGGCCCCCGCTCCACCGGCCCGGGCTCGCCGGCGGCGATGACCTCGGCGGCGGCGGCGATCTTGGCGCGGGCGGCGTCGCCGAGCGCCTGGCGCCTCTCCAGCGGGCCGGGGCCGCCCCAGGGGATGTAGTTGCTGGGCAGGACGATGTCGTAGCCGGCGGCGAGCGCCAGGCCGCGCTGGGCCAGGATCTCGCGCAGCTGGACCAGGGTGCGCGCCACCTGGCCGGCGTTGACCGCCAGGGCGAAGAGGTAGGTCCCGGGGCGCAGGGCGAGGCGCTCGACGAACTCCTTCACCGGCCCGGGCACGCCCCACATGTGCACGGGGAAGACGAAGCCGACCGCGTCGGCGTCGCCGGCGGCGAGCACGTCGGCACCCTTCAGCGGCCGGACCGCGGCGTCGTCCAGCTTCGCGGCCAGCACCCTGGCCGACCACAGCGAGTTCCCCGTGCCCGTGTAATAGAAGATGACCGTTCTCATGGCCCCGACCTCCCGAGCCGCCATTCTAGCGCAACGCCGGAAAAAAGCAATCCCGGCGGCGACGCTGTCACCCCGATCAGCGGGGCGTTTTGCCCCGCTATCGTGGATTGAATGGCCGCCGGGACAAAGTTCCGTCGGCGAAGCTGCCACCCCGCTCCGTGGGGCGCACTCGCCCCGCGAAGGGGGATTGAACAGCCTCCGGAACCTTGTCGCCCGCTATTGCGAACCGCCGGCGAGCCGGTCTACAATGGCGGCGGAGGACGCCCATGGATCGTCGGCTCCGCGTTCTGGCTGCCTGCCTGCTGGCGGCGGCGCTGCTCCCGGCCGCCAACTATCGCCGGCTGGCGCCCCCGCCCGCGGGCATGTACCACGCCGCCTTCCCCTTCTTCGCCAATACCGAGGACCGGGTGTCGGCGGAGAAGGTCGCCGCCTTCGAGGCCCTGGCCGGCAAGCGCGTCGCCTGGGCCTATTTTTCCGACAACTGGACGGAGGGCATCCGCTTCCCGCTGGCGGCGGCCCTGGCCATCCACGGCCACGGCGCCGTTCCCTTCGTGCGCCTGATGGCCTGGAGCCGCATCGAGCAGGGGGTCCCCGAGAGGACGTACACGCTGCAGCGCATCATCGACGGCGTGTTCGACCGCGAGCTCGGCGAGTGGGCCGACCAGGCCGCGGCGCTCCCCTTCGCGCTGCTGGCCGAGTTCGGCACCGAGGTGAACGGCGACTGGTTCCCCTGGAACGGCGTCTACAACGGCGGGGGGGACTGCGGCGACTACGGCGATCCGGCGCTGGCCGACGGCCCCGAGCGCTTCCGCGACGCCTATCGCCACATCATCGGCCTTTTCCGCCAGCACGGCGCCCACAACGTCACCTGGTTCTTCCACGTCAACGCCGAGTCGTGGCCGCGCGCCGGCTGGAACCGCATGGCCGCCTACTACCCGGGCGACGACTTCATCGACTGGATCGGCGTCAGCGTCTACGGCTCGCAGGCGCCCGGTGATGACTGGACGGGGTTCGCGCCGCTGCTCGACGCCGCCTACCCCGAGCTGGCCGCCGTCTCGGCGACCAAGCCCCTGGCCCTGCTCGAGTTCGCCGTGGCCGAGGACCCGCGGCGCGGCGACAAGGGGCAGTGGATCGCCTCGGCGCTGCGGGCGCTGCGCGCGGGCCGCTATCCCCGGCTGCGGGCGGGGTGCTGGTGGCACGAGGCCTGGGAGAACGACGACGGCTCGGTCTCGGACCTGCGCATCGACTCGTCCCCCGGCGCCCTGGCCGCCTACCGCGCCGGCGTCGCCGATCCCTTCTTCCTGCCCCAGGCGCAGGTCGTGGCCCTGCTGCCGCCGGCCCATGCCCGGCAGCAGCGGCTCGAGAACGACCTCATTTTCTACCGCGAGGCGGTCGACCGCATCACCTGGGAGCCGGCGCCGCTGGCCGGCGCGCCGTTGTCCGCCTTTCGCGTCTACCGCCGGCCTGCGGGCGGGGGAAGCTACGCGCGCGTCGCCGAGGTGCCGGCCGACGCCCAGGCCTGGGACGCCCGCGGGCTGAAGCCCGGCGAGAGCTTCGAGTACGCCGTCACCGCCGTCGATACGGAAGGGAACGAGAGCGAGCCGGCCGCGTGCGCCCGCTGACGGCGGCGTTCCCGGGGCTATTTCCCCTGGCGGTCCAGGATCGCCTGCTTCAGCTTCCCGTTGAGGACCGCGCCGCCGGCCTCGGCCTCCTGGACGCACTTCGCCGCGCCGGCGATGTCGTTGGCGGCGAAACGGATGCTGATCAGGTTGTTCCAGGCGTTGGCGTGGCGCGGGTCGGCCGCGATGGCCGCCCGGTACATGGACTCGGCCTCGGCGGGGCGCTTCAGCTTGAACAGGATGTTGCCGTGGATGAAATGGTACTCGGCGGGAAGCTCGAGGCCGGCGTTGGGCCGCCAATCCCGCAGCTGCAGGTCGATCGCCTTCAGCCGGTTCGAGGCCTCGTTCACCAGGATCGGCGACGAGCCCGTGCTGACCAGGTCGGCGATGCGCTCGGCCAGCTGATCGCGCTGTTCGCGCAGCCGCGTGAAGTACTCCTGATACGAGGATTCGTACAATCCCCTGACGGACGCGAAGCCGGCCTTCGCCCGCTCGACCTCCTCCAGGGCGGACGCGTGCCTTCCCTGCTGATAGTCGACCATCGCCAGCAGCAGGTGGCTGTCGGCGAAATCGGGAAAGATCTCCATGCAGGCCTTCGCTTCCCGCTGCGCCATTTCCAGACCGCCCTTCTTCAGGTGCTCGACTCCCTTGTTGTAATGCGCCTGGGCCCGTTTGAATTTCTCGATGGCCGCCTTTTCGCTCTGGTTGAAGCCCATCTGCGCGGCCAGCGCCAGCGGCAGCGCCAGCAGCAGCAGGGCGGCGCCGCGCGCCGCGGCGCGCCGCGACCGGGCCCCGCGCGTGTCATGATTCATTTGCTCCTCCTCGTTCTTCTCATCGTGACCCAAGCGCCAGCACCGCTTGCTTCAGCTTCTCGTTGACCGCCACGCCGTTTTTCTCGGCCAGGGCGATGAGCTGTCGGGCGCTGTTGCCGTCGCCGGACACATAGAAAAGGTTGATCAGGTTGTTGTAGGCGTTGCCATGGCGCGGATCGGCGCGGATCGCGGCCTGATAGGCGTCCCGGGCCTCCCCCAGGCGCCGCAGCTTGAAGAGGATGTTGCCGCGCACGAAGCGGTATTCGGCCGGCAGGTCCCGCACGGAAGGGGCCGGCTCGCGCAGCTTCAGGTCCAGGTTGTTCATCTCCTGGGTCTCCATCTGGATCTGCGCCTCGATGCGCGCCTTTTCGGACTGCGTCATCCCGGATCTGGACAGGGTTTCGTTGAGGCTGTGGACGTATTCCTCCTGGCGCAGGCGCCGGTCGCGCAGCTGGTTCATGTTCTCCTGATAGCGCTGCAGGTAGAACGCCTCGAACTGGGCAAAGCCGGCGCAGGCGGCATCGATCTCCTGCAGCGCCGACGCGATCTCGCCCTCGATATAATCGAGCCGCGCCAGAAGAAGGTGGGCGTCCGCGAAGCCGGGGTACATTTCCAGGCAGGCGCGCGCTTCCTTCCGCGCCTTGTCCAGCTTCCCATCCTGCCAGTAGCTCATCCCCCGGTCGTAGTGGCTGCTGGCCTGCCGGAAGCGCTCGGGCCGGGCGAGCTCATCGCTCGCCTTGCCGGCGCCGGCATCCAGCATCAGCGCCAGCGAAAGCGCCGCCATGAGCAGCACCATGACCCGTGCCCGCACGCCGCGCATCCACGTTACTGCCATGTTTCCTCCTTCTTGTCCCCGGCTAGACTCCGGCCTGTTCCCGAGTATCGTTCAGCAATACCGATGCCAAAGACACGGGGACGGCGCGGACCGGCAGCCGGCGCGGCTCCAGCTGCGGAAAACTCCGTCAGCGGGGGATATTCAGGGGTGCACGCTCAAGGAACATCGAGGACCGCCCCGGCGGCGGTTCCATATTTCCGGTTTTTTCGGCCGAAAAACAAGCCAAAATCCAAATGCTTGGACCCGACCGCCCGAGACCGGGCTACTTCGCCTCCAGGATCGCCTGCTTCAGCTTCTCGTTGATGACCGCGCCGTTGGCCTCGGCCTCCTGGACGTACTTCAGCGCCCCGGCGATGTCGTGGGCGGCGAAGTGGATGCTGATCAGGTTGTTCCAGGCGTTGGCGTGGCGCGGGTCGGCCTTGACCGCCGCCAGGTACTGCTCGCGCGCCTCGCTGAAGCGGCGCATCTTGAAGAGGATGTTGCCGTGGGTGTAGTGGTAGTCGGCCGGCACGTCCAGGACCTCGGGCATCGGGCTGCGCAGCTTGGTGTCCAGCGTGTCGCGGCTCTGCTTGTCCTTGCTGATGGTGTCCTCGATCTTCTGCCGCGTGTCATCGTCGGGGGGGGACATGGTCAGCTGCATGGTCAGGTCGTTGATGTGCTTGTCGACCAGGTCGCGCTCCTGGCGCAACAGCTCCAGGTACTGCAGGTAGGAGTATTCGTACAGCTTGCTGAACTGCCGGAAGTTCGCCTTGGCCGCCTCGATCTCCTTCAGCGCCTCCTCGTACTGCCCCCGCTGGTAGCCCACCTCCGCCTGCAGCAGGCGGGCCTCGGCGTATTCGGGGAAGATCTCCAGCGCCGCCTGGGCCGCCTGCAGCGCCTTGTCCAGCTTTCCCTTCTTCAGGTATTCCCCGCCCTTCAGGAAATGGACGCGGGCGCGCTTGTACTTCTCGACGGTCTCCTTCTCCGACTGGTTGAAGTCCTTCTGCGCCGCCAGCGGCAGCGCCAGCAGCAGCCCCAGGGCGGCCCGGACCAGCCCGGCCGCGCGCACGGCGTTCTTCGTTTTCATGTTCCCTCCACGGCTCTTATTTCTTCTCCAGCTCGGCGAGCCAGGCCCGGACGAAGGAGCGTGCGGCCTCGGTGGCCTCGCGGCCGGCGCGGTAGCACAGCTTCCATTCCGGCGGCTTCTGCTCGTAGGCCGCGCTGGCGAATATCATCTGGTCGCCGCGCGGCACCAGCGCGGCGGCAAAATCGACCCCGGCGCTCATGGCCAGGAACTCCTGGATGCGCCGCCGGATCAGGGCGCGGGGATCGGCGGGAAAGCGCTGCTCCCATTCGCGGAGCTCCTCCTCGTGGCGCTTGCGGTCTTCCTCGGCCGCCAGCGCCGTCCCCTGGCGCATCATCTCCTTCTGCTGGCTGCCCTCCATCTGCGCCATCTGGGCGCGCAGCTGCTGGATCACGGCCTCCATCTGCTTCTTCGTCTCGGCGTCCATGGCGGCCATGTTCTTCTTCATCTCGGCGATGCTCTTCTCCATGTCGGCGCGCATGGCCTTGACCTGGTCGTCGGCGCTGGCGCGCGGCTCGGGCGCGGCCGGCTTTTTGCTCTCGCGCAGCCGCCGGTAAGCTTCCTGGAACTCCACGCTCGCGACGTAGGCCTTGATCCAGGCCAGGCCGGCGCGCACGACGTCGGCGCGGGCCGCCGCCGGCAGGGCCTTGAAAGCCCTGTAGGCCGAGTCGTCGTACGGGGTGCCGCCGGACAAGGGGCCGAGCACGCCTTCCCTGGCCGCCGCCGGCGCCAGGCCGAGCCGCGCCAGGACATCGTCGCCGCCGGGCGCGGCCCGGAGCCCGGCGGCCGCCGCCAGAAGGAGCGCTGCCGACAGGAACAGGGCTCTTTTATCCATCGTGATCGGTTTTCTCATGGAGGC
>DAHVOV010000074.1 GCA_027318645.1 Candidatus Aminicenantota bacterium | reverse complement strand
TGATGTTCGGCAACCTGATCCGTGAGTGCGGCGTGCTGGAAGGGCTGTCCAAATCCGCGCAGAACGAACTGGCCAACCTCGTAACCATCTTCCTGGGCATCAGCATCGCCTCCACCATGAAAGGAGCCGCGTTCCTGCGTCCGCAGACCTTGCTGATCTTTGGGCTTGGACTGGTGGCGTTCATCGTCGATACCGCCGGCGGAGTGCTCTTTGCCAAGTTCCTCAACCTCTTTCGTAAACACAAACTCAATCCCATGATCGGCGCCTGCGGGATCTCGGCCTTTCCGATGTCCGCCCGCGTGGTGCATCAAATGGGGCAGAAAGAGGATCCCTTCAACTTCTTGCTGATGCCCGCCGTTTCGGTGAACGTCGGCGGACAGATCGGCTCCGTGATCGCCGGAGGCTTGATTTTGGCGCTTTTGGCTAATGTATGAACGGCTCCATTGATTTCGACCGCCTGCTGGAACAGGCCCAAACTGCGGCTTCAAGGGCTTACGCGCCTTATTCCGGCTATCATGTGGGCGCCGCCCTGTTGTGTGCTGATGGCAGCGTGTTTACCGGCTCTAACGTGGAAAACGCCTCCTATTCGCTGTCTGTCTGTGCTGAACGCAATGCCTTGTTTCAAGCCGTCCATGCAGGCCATAAGGAGTTTCTGGCTATTGCCATATACGTGGACGACGATGAGTTGTTTCCACCTTGCGGAGCCTGCCGCCAGGTGCTGGCTGAATTCAATCCCGAAATCCCGGTCCTCTATGCCAATCAGACCCAAAGCGTGTTGACCGACCTCGCCATCCTCCTGCCCCAGGCTTTTTCGCTTACGGAACCATGACCCCGGAATTCCCCGAATTGGCCAGTTGCCAGATTTGCCCCCAGCTATGCGGAGCGAACCGCTTTAAGAGCATTGGTTTCTGCGGGGCGGACCACCGTCTGCGGATCAACCTCGCCCAACTGCATCACGGCGAGGAACCTGTCCTGAGCGGCTCGCAGGGCAGCGGAACCATCTTTTTTTCCCATTGTAACCTGCGCTGCGTTTATTGCCAGAATTATCCCATCTCCCAGCAAGGCTGGGGCGCTTACTCCACCCTCGAGGAATGCTCGGAACTCATGCTGCGCCTGCAAACCAGCGGCGCGCACAACATCAACCTGGTCTCCCCCACCCCCTACCTGCGCCACGTCGTCGACGCCCTGGAGATCGCCGCCGGCCAGGGGCTGCGCATCCCCTTCGTCTACAACACCAGCGCCTACGAGCGGGCGGAGGTGATCGCCCAGCTGGCGGGGATCGTCGACGTCTACCTGCCCGACCTCAAGTACGGGCCTTCGGCCACGGCGCGCCGCCTGGCCCTGGAGCTGTCCGGGGCGGGCGACTATTTCGACCACGCGGCGCCGGCCATCGCCGAGATGTTCCGCCAGACCGGGCCGCTGGCGGTCGACGGCGAGGGGATCGCGGTCCGCGGCACGGTGATCCGCCACCTGGTCCTCCCCGGGAACACGGCCAATTCCATCGAGGTGCTGGGGGCGATCGCCGCCTCCCCGTTCCGCGGGGCCTGGCTCAGCCTGATGAGCCAGTATTTCCCGGCGCATCGCGCCCCCGGCCGCCCGCCCTTCGACCGCCGCCTCCATGCCGGCGAGTGGCGGCCGGTGCGCGACGAGGCGCTGCGCCTGGGGCTCGACGACGGCTGGTTCCAGGAGATGGATTAGGAAAACGGCGAGCTCGAGACGTCAGACGTTAGATGGTAGTGGTTAGCAAGAAAACGGCAATTTCATGGCCCTATTGGAGCGCGTAATCTTGGCCTTGCTAACGTCTAACGTCTAGCGTCTAACGTCTGATTCCTATTGCCTTTTCAACGCGTTTCCCCTACAATCTGGGGCGTACCGTTCCCCTCAACGCCACGAATAAGGAGCAGCGAATGGTCGAAAGCATCAAGAAATCCCTGCGCGATTCCGCGGCCGCCCGCTGGTCGGCGCTGGCCATCGTGTCGGTCATCATGTTCTGCGGCTATTACTTCGACAAGGCCACCTCGGCGTTCAAGACCGCCATCGTCGACTCGGGCTGGAGCAGCGTCGACTTCGGCTTCTTCAAGAGCGCCTACGGCTGGCTGAACGTCTTCGCCTTCATGCTCATCATCGGCGGCATCATCCTCGACAAGAAGGGGGTGCGCTTCACCGGCATCCTCTCGGCGCTGGTGATGCTCCTTGGCGTCGGCATCTGCTGGGTCGGGCTGGCCTCGGGCTTCCCGGTGCGCACCCAGGTGTGGGTCGCCGCCGTGGGCTTCGCCTTCTTCGGCACCGGCGTCGAGGTGGCCGGCATCACCGTGTCCAAGGTCATCGTCAAGTGGTTCAAGGGCAAGGAGCTGGCGACGGCGATGGGGCTGCAGCTGGCCGGGGCGCGCATGGGCACCGCCGTCGGCCTGGCCGTGGCCATGCCGCTGGCCCTGAAGTGGGGGGTGAAGGCGGTCCCGTTCCTGGGCCTGGCGCTGCTGCTCATGGGCACCGTCGCCTACCTCTTTTACTGCCGGATGGACCGCCGGCTGGACGCCTCCGAGCCGCCCGCCGCCGCCGCCGGCGAAGACGCCTTCAAGCTGTCCGACATCGTGCTCATCCTCAAGAACAAGGGCTTCTGGCTGATCGCCCTGCTCTGCCTCATCTTCTATTCGGGGGTCTTCCCCTTCCTGGACTACGCCACCGACCTCATGGTGCAGAAGTACCACGTCAGCGCCAGCCTGGCCGGCCTCATCCCGGCGCTGCTGCCCTTCGGCAACATCCTGCTGACGCCCCTGTTCGGCACCATCTACGATCGCAAGGGCAAGGGGGCGTCGATCATGATCCTGGGCGCCTTCCTGCTGGTCATCGTGCACGCCATCTTCGCCGTCCCCGCCTTCTCGCACTGGGCGGTCGCCGTGGGCGCCATGCTGCTCCTGGGCGTGGCCTTCTCCCTGGTGCCGTCGGCCATGTGGCCGTCGGTCCCCAAGCTGATCCCGGAGAAGCAGCTGGGCACCGCCTACTCGATGATCTTCTACATCCAGAACATCGGCCTGATGGGCGTGCCCTACCTGATCGGCTGGGTGCTCGACCGCTTCTGCCGGGTCCCCGGCGCCGGGGGCAAGGTGGCCTACAACTACACCCTGCCGCTGCTCATCTTCCTCTCGTTCGGCGTCATCGCCATCTTCGTGGCCTACCGGCTCAAGGCCGACGACCGCAAGAAGGGCTACGGCCTGGAGCTGCCCAACATCAAGCGCGCCTGACCGCCCGCGGCGCCCCGAGGGGACGTCCATGATCGTGGCCGCGAAGTTCCTGCTGCTGGTCGCCCTGCTCATCGTGCTCCTGCGCCTCAAGGTCGACCTCTCGCTGTCCGTCCTCGCCGTCACCCTGCTCACCGTCGCCCTGTTCCGCGTCCAGGCCGGCACGGCCGCCCGCGCCGCCTGGGCCGGGCTGCGCGACCGCGAGACGCTGGAGCTCTTCCTGATCATCGTGCTGGTGCAGTACGTGGGCGCGGTGCAGAAGAGCCGGCGCATGTACGACCGGCTGATCGACTCGCTCAATGCCATGGTCCGCGACAAGCGGCTGGTGGCCATGGTCTCGCCGGCCATCGTCGGCTTCCTGCCCATGCCGGGCGGGGCGCTGATGTCGGCCCCCCTGGTCCACGTCTCCACCGAGAAGATGCGGCTCAAGCCGGCGTTCAACGCCTTCCTGAACTTCTGGTTCCGCCACGACTGGGAGCTGATCTGGCCCCTGTACGCCGGGCTGCTGCTGTTCCAGAACCTGTCGCGCATCCCCATGCGCCGCATCATCCTCTTCCAGCTGCCGTTCTCGCTGCTGCACATCGCCATGGGGCTGATCGTGGCCTTCGGCTATTTCCGCCGTCACGGCGTCGCCGCCGACCGGCCGGGTGCGGGGAACGGCCTCCACGCCACGGCGCGCGATTTCCTGGCGGGCACCTGGCCGATCCTGGCCGTGGTCCTGCTGTTCTTCCTGAGGCTGCCGCCGCTCCTGCCCCTGCCGCTGCACTGGGCGCTGCTGCTGGTGGCCGCCGCGCTGACCGCCTGGAAGCGCGTCGGCCCGCGGGAGATCGCCTCGATCGTCTTCGGCAAAACGACGATCCGCAGCCTGCTGGTCATCGCCGCGGTCGTCGTCTTCCAGCAGGTGCTGCAGGCCTCCTCGGCGTTCGACGCCATCCGCACCACGCATTTCTCCCTCGGCCTCGTCGTGCTCTTCATCTTCCTCGTCTCCTTCACCGTGGGCTTCCTGACCGGGGTGAACACGGCCTACATCGCCATCGCCTTCCCGGTGCTGCTGCCGCTCATCCAGGGGCTGCCGAACTACTTCTATCTCGCCCTCTACGTCTACGTGATCGGCTTCGCCGGCATCCTGGTCTCGCCGCTCCACCTCTGCCTGGTGCTGACCAACGAGTACTTCGGCGCTTCGCTGCTCGACGTCTACCGCTACATGGCGATCCCGATTTTCGCGATGATCGCCCTGGCGACGGGGCTGGTATTGATATTATAGAGAACGACGCACTCGGCGTACGGCGTACGGCTGACGGCGGACGGTGGGAAAAGCCCTTGGCGGAAGGCATAAGGCTCAAGGAATGAGAAAATCCCTTGGTGGATAGAGAAGGTATTCGCTCGGAAGAATTCGCTCCATTGCGGTTGCCGTATGCCGTACGCCGTCAGCCTTATACCGATGCACGCCCAGGCCGTCCACCAGCGCCTGCCGGCGGCGTTCATGCGCTCCCGGCGGATTCCCGGGGCGTTGACCCTGACGGGAAGGAGGTGATATATTGCCCGCGTGGAATCCCTGATCCGGTTCCTCAGTTATGCCAACCTGGCGGGGGCGATCCACGCCCTGGTCCAGTCGCTGCTGCTGGTCTTCACGCGGCGGGGCAACCGCCGGGCCAACCGTTTCATGGCACTGTTCCTCCTGGCCCTGGCCGTTCTGATGACCAACGGCTTCCTAGGCATCCTGGGCTGGTACGACCGCTGGCCCCCCCTTTCCATCCTCGTCGGTCCGCTGGTCCTGACTTTCGCTCCTTTGTTTTTCTTTTATGTCAAGGCGATGAGCGGCAAGGATTTCCGCTGGCGGCCTTCGCTGCTCGCCCATTTCCTCCCCTT
>DAHVOV010000339.1 GCA_027318645.1 Candidatus Aminicenantota bacterium | reverse complement strand
TCGATCGCGCCACCTGGCTGGCCCACGCCAGGGAAGCGGGGGGCCTGGCCGTGCTCGCCGAGGGCGACCCGAGCCTGTTCAACCCCTACTCGGTGATCGTCGTCTCGCCTGCGAAGTTCCCCTGGCTGAACACCGCCCTGGCCCGGCGCTTCGCCGAGTTCGTCCGCTCCCCCGCCGGGCAGGCCATCATCCGCGACTTCGGCCGCGAGCGCTACGGCGCGCCGCTGTTCTTCCCCGACGTCGTGCGCTGAGCGCCGCGCCGCCTGAGACCATGGGCTACATCCTGGACGGCCTGCGCCAAGGGGCGGCGCTGCTGCTGCCGCCCGGCCGCGAGGTCCTGGAGATCGTCGCCCTGTCGCTGGCCGTCTCCGGCGCGGCGACCGTGCTGGCGGCGCTGGCGGCGATCCCCGCCGCCCTGTTCCTGGCCCTGAAGGAGTTCCGCCTCAAGCGCCTGCTGGTGGGGCTGGTCAACACCGCCATGGCCGTGCCGGTGGTGCTCATCGGCCTGCTGGTCTACGGACTGGTCAGCCGCCGCGGCCCGCTGGGGGCGCTGGGCCTGCTCTTCACCCCCGGGGCCATGATCCTGGCCCAGGCGCTGCTGGCCTTCCCGCTGATGACCGCGCTGGCGCTGGCGGCCCTGAAGGGGGTGGCGCGCGAGGCCCGCGACCTGGCCCTGTCGCTGGGCGCCGGCCGCCGCCAGCTGGCCGCCGCCGTCATTCGCCAGGGGCGCTTCGCCTTCCTGACGGCCATCATCGCCGGCTTCTCGCGGGTCATCGGCGAGACGGGCATGACGCTGATGGTCGGCGGCAACATCAAGGGCCACACCCGCGTGCTGACGACGGCGATCTCGCTGGAGACGATGAAGGGCAACTTCGAGATCGGCATCGCCCTGGGCATCGTGCTGCTGCTGGCGGCGCTGGCCATCAACGTCGCGCTGCAGGCGCTGCAGGGGAAATGATGGAGGTGCGCGCCGAGGGGCTGGGGCGCCGCGCCGGGCGCCGGCGCATCCTGGCGGACGTCGGCCTGGCGCTGGCGCCGGGCGCGGTCAACGTCGTGCTCGGCCCCAACGGGGCGGGGAAGACGACGCTGCTGCGCCTGCTCGGCCTGCTGGACCGGCCCGACGAGGGCGACATCCTCTACGACGGCCTACGGCTGGGCGCGCTCGACCGCCGCGAGCGGACGCGGCTGCGCCGGCGCTGCGGCTTCGTCTTTCAGGCGCCGCTGCTGCTGGCGGGCAGCGTGGAGGAGAACCTGCGCTTCGCCGCCCGGCTGCGCGGCCTGCGCCCCGACGCCGCCGCCGCCGGCCGGGCGCTGGAGCGGACCGGCCTGGCCGGCCGCGAGCGCCAGGACGCGCGCCTGCTCTCGGGCGGCGAGAAGCAGCGCCTGCAGCTGGCCCGCGTCCTGCTCCTCGACCCCGAGCTCTACCTGCTGGACGAGCCCACGGCCAACCTCGACCCGCTGAGCGTCAAGAGCATCGAGACCGCCATCGCCGCGCTGGCGCGCGCCGGCCGGACGGTCGTGCTGGCCACCCACAACCTCACCCAGGCGCGGCTGCTGTCGGGCCGCATCGCCTTCCTCAAGGACGGGCGGCTGGTGCAGTCGGGGCCGGCCGCCGAGGTGCTCGGCCACCCCCTCTCGCTGGACATCGCCGAGTTCTCCGCCGCCGGGAACATCCTGGACGGCCGCCTGGCGCGGCGCGACGGGTCGACGCTCCTCGAGTGCGGGCCCCTGGTCATCGAGGTGCTGAGCGAGCGCGGCGAGGGGCGGGCCGCCGCCGTCGTCCGCCCCGAGGACATCCTGCTCTCGGCCGGGCCGCTCTCCTCCTCGGCGCGCAACTCGTTCCGCGGCACGGTGGCCGCCGTCGCCGACCTGGGGGCGCTGCTGGCCCTGACGGTCGACTGCTCCGGGGTCATGTTCACCGCCTTCATCACCCCCGCCTCCTGCGCCCAGCTGGGGCTGCGGCCCGGCCGCGAGACGACGCTGACCTTCAAGGCCACCTCGGTCCACCTGCTGCCGCTCGACTGATCCCGCGGACCGGAGCGCCGTCGGCGTTGAAAAATGTACCCATTGGCGTTATATTTATGTCATGGCAAAAAAGCGTACGCCCGCCTTGTCGCGCCGGCGGTTCATCGGCACGGTCGGCGCCGGCTCGCTGGCGCTGTTGGCCCCTTCATGGGCCGGCCGCCTCGCGGCCGAGCCCGATCCCCTTTCGAAGATCTTCCATGTCGCGAACGTTCCCGACCTGCCCTTCGGCGCCGGCGGCAACCTGCACGCCGGCGTCGAGGCCCTGCTGCAGCTGATGCACGACCAGGGGCTGCCGTTCTACCGCTCGGAGGCCGCCGCTCCGCTCAGCGGTGCCCAGGGCCTGATCGCGGCGGGTGACGTGGTGCTGCTCAAGGTCAATGCCCAGTGGAAGTACCGGGGCTGCACCAACAGCGACGTCGTGCGCGGCCTGGTGCAGAGGATCCTGCAGCACCCCGACGGATTCAGCGGCGAGGTAGTGATCGTGGAGAACGGCCAGGGCCGCGGCAGCCTGGACTGCGACACCTCGGGAAGCTACGACGACCGCGGCGTGCACGCCAATGCCGTGAACGAAGCCCACTCCTTCACCTTCCTGATCCGCAACGTGTTCGCCGATCCGCGCGTGTCCGGCTTCCTGCTCGACCCCATCCGCTCGCGCTTCATCGCCGCCGACGACCATGCCGGCAACGGCTACCGGCGCTTCGAGAACGTTTCGTATCCCTGCTTCACCACCTCCGGCGGCCGGCGCGTCGAGCTGCGCGAGGGGGTCTGGAACGGGTCCGGCCACGGCCAGAACCTCAAGCTGCTCAACGTCCCGGTGCTCAAGCACCACGACTCCGGCGGTTCAGAGATCACCGCCTCGCTGAAGCACATGTACGGCCTGGTGTCGATGGCCGACGGCAACAGCCCATTCCGGCATTACCCGGGGCTGGGGGAGACCTGCGGCAAGATGATGGCCGCGGTGCGGCCGCCGGTGCTGAACGTCATCGACGCCGTCTGGGTCTCGCACCTGGCCCTCAAGGGCTACCCCGCCTCCGCCACCCGGCAGCTCAACACGCTGATCGCCTCGCAGGACCCGGTGGCGCTCGACTATTGGGCGGCGAAGCACGTGCTCCATCCGATCGACGGCAACCCCCGCCACCACCCGGACCATGAGAACATCCAGCGCTGGCTGCAGGCGGCGGAGGCGACCATCAACGGCCGCGGCGGGCTGTACCGGCCCGAATGGGGGATCGCCGTCGGCCTGGTCACCCGTGACGAATCGCGCATGGTCGTGCACTCGGCCCTGGCCGGCCCGGCGCCGGCGCTGTCCCTGCTGGCGCCCAACGGCGGCGAGAGCTGGGCGCGCGGCTCTCAGCAGGTCATCCGCTGGAGCTTCGCCGGCAACGCCGGCACGCAGGTGAAGATCCTGCTCCTGCAGGACGGCCTCACCGCGCTGACCATCGCCCGCTCGGCGCCCATGGCCCCCGGCGAGTTCCGCTGGAGCGTGCCCGCCGCCATGGCCAAGGGCAACCGCTACCGCCTGCGCATCGTCTCGCGGCAGCACCCCGAGCTCCTGGACGACAGCGACGGCCTCCTCGCCATCGGCATGGCGCCCCCGGGCTCGCGCCTGGACCTGGCCGCGCCCGCCGGCGGCGAATCGTGGAAGCGCGGCACGACCCAGGAGATCCGCTGGACCTACGCCGGCCAGCCGGGGACGCAGGTCAACCTGGTCCTGCTCAGGGCGGGGCAGGTGCTGCAGACCATTGCCGCGCGGGCGCCGCTGGGCGCCGACGGCGCAGGCTCCTTCTCCTGGGCCATCCCCGCCGCGCTGGCCGCCGGCCGGGACTACGCCGTGCGCGTCCGCTCCGCCGCCTATCCCGACTGCCGCGACCAGAGCGACGCTCCCTTCGCCGTCGTCCGCTGAGCTCCGCCGCTCCTTGCCTCGCGGCGCCGGCGGCGCTATACTCGCAGGACGGGACAGCGGACCAGGAGGACGCCCATGGACAAGGTCGTGTTGCAGGCCGCCGACCTCGACGGCTATCTCACTCCCGCCGACAACGAGGCCATCGCCCGCGTCGAGGCGCTCTACGCCCGCGCCGCGGCCGATTTCGCGGCGCTGGAGCAGGGCGCGGCAGCGGAGCGCGCCGCGGCCGAGGCGCGGCTGCAGGCGCTGTTCAACGAGCTCGGCGAGCGCCTGCAGCAGGTGGTGCAGGGCGAGCGGCGCATCCATGTCTACTCGCTGGAGACGCCCGAGTTCATCCACGGCGAGGCGTCGCGGCTGGTGGCCAAGCTGCGCGACGAGCGCACCGGCAACCCGGAGTTCGTCTACTACATCCAGCGCGCCTACGAGATGCTGTTCCACCTGGCGTTCCCCGGGACGCGGCCTCAGGGGCGCCACCCGATCTTCGTGCGCACGCCGGTGACCGTGCCCGCGGCCAACTACGCCGTGCACAAGATCCCCGACATCGACGGCATGACCGGCGACGGCGTGATGTGCGTCATGCTGCGGGCGGCGCTGCTGCCGTCGATGATCGTGGCCAAGGAGATCCAGGAGTACTCCACGCGCGGGACGGTCACGCCCTTCGCCCTGTTCAAGATTAGCCGCGACGACCGGCGCCGCGAGAGCGACATGGCCTACGTCCTCGACCTGAAGCGCTCATCCTTCGACGTCGATGGCCTGCGCGGCCGCAACCTGTTCTTCGCCGACCCGATGAACGCCACCGGCGGCAGCCTGGTCACCGTGATCCAGTACCTGCGCGGCCAGGGCGTGGCGCCGCGCTCCATCCGCTTCTTCAACGTCGTCTCCACCCTGAAGGGGGCGCTGCGCATCGTGCGCGCGGTGCCCGAGGCCGAGGTCTACACGCTGTGGATGGACCCGGCGCTCAACGAGAAGGCCTACATCCTGCCCGGCCTGGGCGACGCCGGCGACCGCATCAACGGACCCGACCGCCCCGACCGCCCGCGCGACATCATCCAGCTCATCGCCGACTACGGCGAGCGGGTGACCTCGCTCTACCGCGACCAGGTGCGGGAGATCGAGCGGGTCGTCCTGCATCGCTGAGCATGATCTTCGCGGCGAGACGGCTGGCCCGGCTGCTGCCCGATTCCGCCTACCTGCGGCTGCTCTATCGCCGGGCGCACGGCCGCTGGCCGGACCTGCGCCGGCCGCGCACCTTCGACGAGAAGATGCAGTGGTACAAGCTGCATTACCGCGACCCGCTCATGACCACGCTGTCGGACAAGTACGCCGTGCGCCTGTGGCTGGAGGCGCAGGGGCAGGGCCGGCTGCTGAACGAGCTGATCGGCGTGTACGACCGCCCGGAGGAGATCGAGCCCGCCGCCCTGCCGGAGCGCTTCGTGATCAAGGCCACCCACGGCAGCAACATGAACCTGATCTGCCGCGACAAGGGCGCCCTCGACTGGGGTGCCGCGCGGTCCGCCATGCGCCGCTGGCTGCGCCGCGATTACTTCGAGTCGGGGCGGCAGTGGTGCTACAAGGGCATCCCGCGGCGGTTGATCTGCGAGCGCTACCTGGAGAACGAGGAGCACGGCGAGCTGCTCGACTACAAGTTTTACTGCTATGGCGGCCGGCCCGATACGGTATGGGTGTGCAGCGGCCGCCACAGCGGCCGACTGGCCTACAACGCCTACGACATGGAGTGGAACCGCGTCCCCGTGTTCAAGGGCAAGCCGGGCAGCGGGCTGGACATCCGCCGCCCCGACGGCTTCGCCGCCATGGTCGATACCGCCCGGCGGCTGAGCGGCGACTTCCCCTTCGTGCGCGTCGACCTCTATTGGGTGGAGGAACGGGCGATCTTCGGCGAGTTCACCTTCTACCCCGACAGCGGCATCGTCCCCTTCAGCCCCGACCGCTTCAATGCCGCCTTCGGCGACCTCATGGTCCTGCCCGGAGAGCGGCAAGAAACCCGTTAGCCGCGGTTGCCCGGCCCGGGTTCTTGAAGTACAATGCGCCCTGGAGATGACGTGAACCCCGATTCGCCAGCGATCCCCGGTCTGCCCCCGCCCGCGGCGATCGTCGACATCCTCGGGCTGCGCGTTCAGTCGCGGAGCATGGCCAACGTGAACGAGGTCATCGGCGCCGTCGTGCGCGCCGGGGGGCACGCGATCATCCCCAACGTCAACATCCATTTCGCCAACCTGGCCGTGCGCCTGCCCTGGCTGCGTGACTTTTTCAACGCCGCGCCGGTCAACTTCTGCGATGGCGTCGGCATCCAGCTGGCCGCGCGCATCCTCGGCCGGCCGGCGCCCTGCCGCTTCACGCCCCCCGACTGGATCGATTCGCTTGCCGCCTATTGCGCCCGCGGCGGCATCCGCCTCTATTTCCTCGGCGGCGGCCCTGGGGTCGCCGCTACGGCCGCCGCCGCCCTGGCCTCCCGCCACCCGGGTCTGGCCATTGCCGGCGCTCACCATGGCCATTTCGACCTCCATGCCGACGGGGCCGCAAACCTCACCGTCGTCGACGCCATCAACCGCAGCCGCGCCGATGTGCTGATGGT
>DAHVOV010000336.1 GCA_027318645.1 Candidatus Aminicenantota bacterium | reverse complement strand
TCTTGTTAAAAAGTGAACAAGCCCGGGAGGCAACCTGATCTGAAAAACCGAATTGAATGGCCCCGAAACCCTTTACTGATCAAGCAGTCTGTCCAAAAAGCAATTTATTTTGGACAGCAATGGTGTTAGTGTTAGTGTTAGGAACAGCGATAACCGATCTATATGCTGTTACGAATTACGAGGGATCGATTGTTCGCTGTTTCTCGTCACGCGTCACGCGTCACGATCGCTCCTTCCAGCGAATGAAGCGGTCACGCTGCAGCATGGCGAAGAACCTGGCCAGCCGCTGCTCGGCCTGGTCGATGGCGCCGCCGGCGGCGGATTTCAGGCCCGAGGCGATCTCCAGGACGGTGCGGCGGCCGTCAACGGCCAGCCAGGCGGCCGTGCCCAGCTCGTCGAGGTGGATGTGGAACTCCTGGCTGCGGCCCAGGGCGGAGATGACCCTCTTCAGCAGCTTGCTCTTCGTCTTCTCCTTGATGAGATAGACCCTGCCTTTATCGTCCGTCCCGAAAGGGCAATTCCGCAGCGGAACGTACTCGAGAAAATTGTCTTTCTTATCCATCATAAAATGAGGGCGGCCCCCGGGGCCGCCCCTGCCCTAGTGCATTTTCTCGTTACGCGTCACGCGTTACGCGTCACGATTGCTCGTTACATGACCGCCGGCGCCGCCGGCTCGTTGGGATCACCGGCGTTGCCCAGCGGCAACTTGACCAGCAGGTAGCCCAGGCCCAGGAAGACCAGGATGCTGATCAGGAAGTTCGGGTTCTTGCCCAGCATCGGCACGCGGCCGTCGTTGATGAACGCGATGGCGGCGAACACCAGGCCGACGAGCGCCTCGCCGGCGATCAGCCCCGAGGCCAGCAGCACGCCGCGGTTCTCGATGCGCGACTTCTGGTTGTCGTTGAAGCGGCGGCGGGCGATGATGGCGTCGACCACCCAGCGGATGACGCCGCCGACGAAGATGGCGGCCACGGTCTCGAAGGAGAGGTACATGCCGACGCAGACCAGCATCGGGCTCTTGACCTGCACCAGGATGAAGCCGATGGCCATCAGGATGCCGACCACGATCAGCGGCCAGACCATCTCGCCGCCCACGATGCCCTGCGACAGGTTGGCCATCAGGCCGGCCTGGGGCGCGGCGAGCACTTCGCCGCCGAAGCCGCCCTTGTAGCCCTTCAGCACGGCCATTTTCAGGTCACCGGCGTTGAGGATGAACAGCGGGATCCACATGACCAGCGCCGAGACGATGACGCCGATCAGGTCGCCGACCTGCATGCGCCACGGCGTGCCGCCGAGGATGTGCCCGACCTTCAGGTCCTGCAGCATCTCGCCGGCCACGGCGGCGGCGACGCAGATGACTCCGGCGACCGCTAGGGTGGCGGTGACGCCCGGCATCCCCTTGGCGCCCAGGATGACCATCAGCACGGCGGCGACCACCAGGGTGGAGAGGGTGAGGCCGGAGATGGGGTTGTTGGAGGAGCCGATCAGTCCGACCAGGTAGCCCGAGACGGCGGCGAAGAAGAAGCCGGCGACCAGCATGACCAGCGCCGCCACCAGCGCCGGAGCCAGGGTGGAGGGGCTGAAGCCCATGAACCACCAGTAGACGACGAAGGTGACCTCGGCCAGGCCGAGCAGGGCGGCGAAGACGACCTTGATGTTGATGTCCTTGTCGGTGCGCAGGGTGGCCTGCTGGCTGGTGGCGGCCTTCTTGACGTCGCCCACCGAGCGCTTGATGCCGCCGATCAGGCTCTTGCGCATCCGGAACAGGGTGAAGGCGGCGCTCATCAGCATGCCGCCGATGGCCACGGTCTTGACGATGTTCTGGAACACCGAGGTCGAGACGTCGGTCCAGCTCATCAGCCCGGCGTCGACCGCCGGCTGGTACTGCGGCGCCAGCAGCAGCGTCAGCAGCGGCACGAACAGGCCCCAGGAGAGGACGCCGCCGGCGAAGTTGAGCGCCGCCAGCCGCGGCCCGATGATGTAGCCGACGCCCAGGAAGGCCGGGCTCAGCGCCGGCGTCTTCCACAAGAAGCCGCCGCCGGTGGCCACGCCCTTGAAGCCCTCGCCGGCGCCGGTGCGCGGGATCAGCTTGGAGGCGAAGCTGGTGAATTGGCTCCATTTGGTCGCCAGCAGGTTGAAGCCCTTGAGCAGCTCGATGAAGCCGCCGATGCCCATGGCGTAGAACAGGTACTTGGCCCCGGTCTGCCCGCCGCGGCCGGCCTTGTGGATCTCCGAGGCGGCGACCGACTCGGGGAACTTCAGCTCCGGGTCCTCGACCATCACCCGGCGCAGCAGGGTGACGAAGAGGATGCCCACCACGCCGCCGACCATCATGATCACGGTCGACTTGAACCAGCCGCCGACGCTGCCGAAGAACTCCGGCGACCAGACGCCGGCGATCAGGAAGGCCGGGAGGGTGAAGATGGCGCCGGCCGCCACCGACTCGCCGATGGAGCCGACGGTTCGGGTGAAGTTCTCCTCGATGATGTTGTGGTCCTTGAACAGGCGCAGCACGGCCATGCCCAGGACCGCGGCCGGGTAGGTGGCGGCGATGGTCATGCCGGCCTTCAGGCCGAGGTAGGCATTGGCCGCCCCCAGCAGGACCGCCAGGAACAGGCCGATCAGCAGGCCGCGCAGAGTGAATTCCTTCAGGTTCTTGTCAGCGGAAACGAACGGTTTGAACTCTTGGCTCATGGATCTCTCCTGTGGCGGATTGCGAAACACGATTATATCGGCGGTCGGCGGCAAAAGTCAACCGCGCTCCCCTGCCGGTCAGGCGGGCCGCGATACGAGGAGCACCTGCAGGTCGGCGACGTTGGTGCCGGTGGGGCCGGTGCGCAGGAGCGAACGAGCGCCGCCGCGGCGGTCGAGCTCCGCGAAGAAGGAGTGGGAATCGTTGCGCGCCAGGAACTCGGCGGCGTCGATCCCCAGGGCCGAGGCGCGCGGCACGGTCGCGCCGTCGACGACGGCTCCGGCGGCGTCGGTGGGGCCGTCGCGGCCGTCGCTGCCGGCGCTCAGCAGCTCGATCCCCGGGCGGCCGGCCACGGCGATGGCGAAGGCCAGCGCCAGCTCCTGGTTGCGGCCGCCGCGCCCGCTGCCGCGCACGGTC
>DAHVOV010000326.1 GCA_027318645.1 Candidatus Aminicenantota bacterium | reverse complement strand
GCGCGGATATGCAAGCGATCGCTCCTCGCCGGCCGCGGCCGCCGGGGTCGGCCGGGGGCTCCTGGCCAGCACGCCCCGCTTGCTGCCGCATCCACCGCCTCTCTCGCGCCGGGGCGGGTCGGCGCGGGTCACGGCAGGTCGTTCTTCCCCTCGAGCTGGGCGATCTTCCTGCGCAGCCGCTCCAGCCGCTTCTCCATCTCCTGGCGCCGCGCCGGGGTGAGGCGGCCGTCTTCGATGGCCCCCTCCACGAAGCGCAGGGCCATGGCATAGTCGCGCTCGCGGTGCTCGAAATGCACCGAGAGCTCCCGCTGCGCCTGGGCGTCGTGGGCATCGGCCAGCTCGCGCCAGAGCTCCAGCGCCTCGCCGTACAGCTTCCGCTTCTTGAGCAGGATGGAGAGGCGGCGGGCGGCCAGCACGGCGACGTCGTCCCGCGCGCTCGCGGCCCGGGCGGCCTTGTAGAACTCCTCGGCCTTTTCCAGCAGCCCGGCGCGCTCGCACAGCCGCCCCAGGCCGAAGATCTCGCCGCCGTCGCCGGCGAGCGAGTAGTCGTCCAGGTAGAGGACGCCCAGCAGCACCACGGCGGCCAGGCCGACCAGGTCCATGGCGTTGTGCTCGATCACCGGCTCGATCAACCGCAGGGCGCCGCTGCGCAGGAAGCTGAAGTACAGGGCGGGGATGTCGCTGCCGTCGACGTCGTCGTCGCGCGACAGACCCAGCAGCATCTCGCCCAGGTAGCCGAGCTTGCGCGAGTCGAAGGTGTTGCGCCAGATCGTCCGCGCCGGGAAGAGGAAGTCGAGGTGCGGCAGCCCCTGCAGCGGGCAGCGCCGCCGCTGCAGCACGTAGCGCGTCTCGAGCAGCGGCAGGTCGAAGGCCTTGCCGTTGTAGGTCACCACGGCGGCGAAGCCCTTCTCCTCCAGGAAGCGGGCGACCGCGTCCAGGAACTCGCCCTCGCGGCCGAGGTCGAGGAGGACGAAGATGCGCGCCTGGAAGGCGTCTGCGGCAAAGAAGCCGAAGCCGAGCATGAAGGGGACGGTGCCCGTGCCGCCGGCCAGTCCGGTGGTCTCGCTGTCGAAGAACGCCACCCGGCGCGGATCGACGCCGGCGAACTCGCCGTCGCCGGCGATGACCTCCAGGGCGCCGGGCTTCAGGGAAAGCCAGCTCCCCAGGCGCACCTTGCCGTAGCGCCCCTCGAGCGAATAGGAGAAGTCCTTGACCAGGAAGGGCTCATTCGTTCCGACCCGGACCGCCGCGTCGGCGGCGCCGGCGGCGGGCGCCGGCGGCCGGGGGGAAGGCTCGCCCGCCTCCCCGTCGCCACGCTTCAGGTTCTGGCGCACCAGGCGGTCCAGCTTCTCCCGCGTCGACAGTCCCCCCTGACCCTCGAGCCGGCGCCAGGTGTCCTGGATCTTGCCGCGCTCGAGGTCGTGCAGGCGTTCCTTCAGCTTTTTCATCGGTGGGTCCCAGCGAACGATAGCATAAAATCCGCTGCCCGGCAACGCGATGTACTACGGACAGACCTCAGTGACGAGTGACAAGTGACGAGTGACGAGGAAGAGGAGGGCTCGGTGTACGGCACACGGCGGACGGCTGACGGCAGCAGCAATGAACGAACCGCCGTGATTCGCGACAGCAAGAGATCGGTTCATGCTGTGGCTGACACTAACACTAACGCTCAGAGTTCGATTCGTTGCGGTCGCCGTACGCCGTATGCCGTACGCCGTCCGCCGATTACTCAGAGCTTCAGCCGGTAAACGTCTCAATGCTGACCCAGCTTCCCCGCCGCGTGCGCCGGCGCAGGCCGGCGCCCACGAGCTCCAGGTAGCGGCGGCGGGGGATGGAGCGGGCGCCCCAGGCCGCCAGGTGCGGCGAAGGCACCTGGCAGTCGATGACCGGGAAATCCATGCGGAAGAGCGTCGCGGCCAGGACGGCCAGCGCGGCCTTCGAGGCGTCGTCGGCGAGATGGAACATCGACTCGGCGAAGAAGCAGCCGCCCAGGGAGACGCCGTAGAGGCCGCCGACGAGCTCCGCGCCCTGCCGCGCCTCCAGCGAATGGGCGTAGCCCCGCTCGTGGAGCCGGAGATAAGCCCGGCGCATGTCCGGGGTGATCCAGGTGCCGGGCTCGCTGGCCCGGGGCCGGGCGCAGGCGTTGATGACCGCCGCGAAGGCGCGGTCGAAGGCGAAGGAGAACCCGCCCCGGCGCAGGACCTTCCTTAAGGTCGCCCCGCGATGGAACTCGCCCGGGAAGAGGACGAAGCGCGGGTCCGGCGACCACCACAGGATGGGCTGCCCCTCCTCGTACCAGGGGAAGATGCCGCCGCCGTAGGCGCGCAGCAGGCGGCGCATCGAGAGGTCGCCGCCGACGGCCAGCAGCCCGCGCCTCCCCGCCCTCGTTGCCGGGGGGAAATCGGCGTTCGTTCCCAGCGCGAATACGGGCATGCGTTCTCCTGCAAGCGGACCGGCCCATGGTAGCAGAAAACGCCCCGCCGCGCCAACGTGCCGGGAGCGGCCGTTCGCTCCGGCTCAGATCCGCAGGGTGAGGTGCAGGCCGGCGAGGGAGACTCGCCTCTCCGCCCCCGGCGCCAGGCTCCCCTTGACGAGCGGGGTGGAGTTCATCACATAGAAGCCCGCCCCCCAGCGCCGGAAGTCGAGGTCCAGTCCCGCGGCGAGAACGGCGGCGTAGGGACGCCGCTCCACGCTGTGGCTGGCGCGGAACGTGTTCCCGTCCAGGAAGAGCATGCGCGCCAGCGCCATGCCGCGCAGCACGAGGAAGCCATGGATGGACGCCGCTCCGGGCCGGACGGGATCGAGCACCGCCGCCTGGAGCATCGTCAGCCCGACCGGGTCGGGAAGGGGGACGAAACCGCCGGGAAGGTTGTGCCCCGCGCGCAGCTCCAGGGTGGCCGCGGCCAGGGTGAACAGGTTGCCCAGGGCCAGGTCGCCGCCCAGCGCCAGGTCGCAGGATGCGCCGCTCCGGTCGCCGGCGCGCCATATCTTCCGCTTGCCCGTTAGATCGAGGTTGAGCAGCAGTTCGTTGCCCAGCTGGTTGTCCCAGCCCATGGGGCGGACGAGGTGAAACAGGCGATGGATCGCTTTCTGGCTTCTTTCCGCCATGGAGAGCGGCCCCGCCACGCCGAGCGTCAGCTCGAAGCCGCGGAAGGCCTGGTCGTGATAGGCGTACCAGCCGGCGCGCACGGTGAGCGCCCCGGCATACGGCACGTCCTCGCGGATCAGGTCGCTGCGCGTGAGGTCGTTCGGCGTCTGCATCAGCTGGCTGACGGCCAGGCCGGTGCGGCAGACCCAGCCGCTGTCGCGGCGGATCGCCAGCAGGCGGCCGATGCCCCGCTGCAGCCGCGACGCGCCCCGCAGGGAGCCCCAGTCAAGGGCGGCGGCCGACTGCCACTGCAGCGATGCGCCGGCGGAGATGCCGTTGTCGCTGCTGATGAAGAGGTCGTTGTCGAGCTCGAGCCGCCATGCCTCGTGCTCCATGCGACCCGGCGCCGCGCCGCCGGAGGCGGCATTCGCCTGGACGGCCAGCGCGAGGGCGGGCAGCAGCAGGGAAAGCGCCAGCGCCGGGATCCGTTTGGCCTTCTTCATCGGTCCATCGTACACGCTCCACCCGGCCATTGCAACGACAGGGCGCGACCGACCCGCAGGTCCATGCCGGCCGGGGTCCCGCCGCCTAGAGAAGCAACTCAAGGTGAAACACGCCCAGCAACTCGCGCTCCCCGGCGGCAGGCGCGCTCTCCAACCTGGCGATCGGAGTTGAGCCCATGGCATAGAAGGCGAGGCTGACGCGGCCCAGGTCGGCGCGCAGGCCGGCCACGGCATGGCCGATGAAGGCGCGGCGCTCCACGCGGTGGCTGTCGGCCAGGGTGTTGCCGTCCCACAGCAGCGCGTGCGCCAGCGCTGTCCCGCGCAGGGCCAGCACCGCCTGCAGCGACGGGCCGCTCGGCCGCGCCGCCGGCAGGCTCGCCGCCTGGTGCATGCCCAGCGCGACGGCGCCGGGCAGGGGGGCGAAGCCGCCGGGCATGTTGATTCCGGCGCGCAGCTCCAACCCGGCGCTGGCATGGGTGAGGAAGTTGCCCAGGGCGGCTTCCCCGCCCAGCGCCAGGTCGAGCGCGGCGCCGCCGCCTCCGCCCAGGCGCAGGAGCTTGCGCTTGCCGGCGATGCTGAGATTGAGCAGCAGCTCGTTGGACAGCTGGTTGTCCCAACCCTGCGGGACCGTGTCGTGGATGAGGCGGTGGATCGCCATCTGGTTGGGACCGGCCAGCGACGCCGGGCCGCTGGCCCCGACCATGAGCTCGAAGCCGCGGAATTGCTCGTCGCTGTAGGCGTACCAGCACGACTGCAGGGCGAGGACGCCGGCGTACGGCACGTCCTCCACGATCAGGTCGCTGCGCGTCAGGTCGGTGGGCGTCTGCATGAGCTGGCCGACGGCCAGGCCGGACCGGCAGACCCAGCCGCCGGCCTGGGGGATGCGCAGCAGCCGGCCGATGCCCCGCCGCAGCCGCGATACGCCGCGCAGGGAATCCCAGCCGGGGGCGGCGGCCGAATGAAGCTGCAGCGAGATTCCGGAGGTGATGCCGTTGTCGCTGTCGAAAAAGACGTCGTTGATGAACTCGACGCGCCACGTCGCCGGTCCGGCGGCGCGGAGCCAAACGGCCAGGGCGGGCAGCAGGGCCAGCGTCAGGAGAAGGGGGATGCGCTTGTGCATTGTCCATTTTACTCGCATCGCCGCCGCTTGGCAAGGGATCCCGCCATCGCCGCGAGGCGCGACCGGCGCCGGCAACGGAGGTTGACAAGAGGGGCAGGGGCGTTATACAGTGGCCCCTGCCGCCCGCCCTCCCCCACCGCGGCGGGAAGACCGGGGCTTGATTCATCCGCCCAAGGAGGACAAGAGGACCATGAAGAAAACCACGCGCATCCAGGCCGTTTCGCTTCTGTTCACCGCCCTGCTCGTCGCCGCGCCCGCAGCGGCGCCGGGGCGCACCCAGGACAATCCCTTCTTCCAGGCGCGGAAGACGCCGTTCCAGGCGCCGCCCTTCGACCAGATCAGGAACGAGCACTATCTGCCCGCCTTCCAGGAGGGGATGAAGCGCGAGCAGGCCGAGGTCGACGCCATCGCCGCCGACCGCCGGGCGCCGACCTTCGCCAACACCATCGCCGCCATGGACCACAGCGGCCTCTTCCTGAACGACGTCAGCGCCGTGTTCTACTCCCTGCTCGGCGCCGAGACCAATCCCGGACTGCAGGCCATCGCCCGCGAGGTGTCGCCGCTGCTCTCGGCCCACCAGGACAACATCAGCCTCAACGAGAAGCTGTTCGCCCGGGTCAGGGCGGTCTACGACATGCGCGCCCGGCTGAAGCTCGACCCCGAGGAGGCGTATCTCCTGGAGAACACCTACAAGGGCTTCATCCGCAGCGGCGCCCTGCTCGACGCCGCCGGCAAGGCCCGCCTGCGGGAGCTGAACGCCGAGCTGTCCATGCTGGGGCTGAAGTTCGGCGAGAACCTGCTGGCCGAGACCAACTCCTCGCGCATCGTCATCGACTCGCCCGACGGGCTGGCCGGCCTGCCGGAGAGCGCCGTGGCCATGGGCGCCGACGCGGCCAAGGCGCTCCAGCTGGAGGGCAAGTGGGTCTACACCACGCAGGTGCCGTCGATGACCCCCTTCCTGCAGTACTCGACGCGCCGCGACCTGCGCGAGCAGCTGCACCGCGCCTACTTCATGCGCGGCGACCGCGGCAACGGGAACGACAACAAGGAGATCGTGCGCAGGATCGTCGCCCTGCGCGCCGAGCGCGCCGCGCTCCTGGGCTATCCCACCTACGCCGACTTCGTCCTGGAGGAGCGCATGGCCAGGGACCCGCAGACGGTCATGTCGTTCCTGCAGAAGCTGTGGACCCCGGCCCTGGAGCGCGCCGAGAAGGAGGCCGCCGACATGCAGGCCATCATCGACCGCGAGCAGGGCGGCTTCCGGCTCGCCTCGTGGGACTGGTGGCACTACGCCGAGAAGGTGCGCCAGGAGAAATACGCCTTTGACGACTCGGCCCTGCGCCCCTATTTCGCCCTGGAAAACGTGAAGCAGGGGATCTTCATCCTGTGCGCAAAGCTCTATGGGCTCACATTCGCCAAGCTGGACAACCTGCCGCTCTACAGCCCCGAGGTCCAGGTGTACGAGGTGAAGGAAGCGGACGGCCGGCACGTCGGCCTGCTCTACATGGACTTCCATCCCCGCCCGGGCAAGCGCGGCGGCGCC
>DAHVOV010000322.1 GCA_027318645.1 Candidatus Aminicenantota bacterium | reverse complement strand
AGGCCGAGGCCCGCGAACAGGCCGGCGGCCTGCCCCTTTCCTACCCCGACGTCCAGCGCTTCCTCAGGGAGTTCATCCACGAGGGGCTGGCCCCCCTCCTAGGCCCGCCATCCTGAGCCGTCCAGGCCCCCCTTGCCTTTCTCCTTTCTTTTTCCTTTTGCCTTTCCGCTGATCTTTTTCCCACCTGGTGTGCTACAATGACCGCCATGGAAAGCGACAAAGATATCATCATCGATATCCTGAAGAGGCTCAGCCTTTTCGCCGACCTGAACTACGGCGCCCTCAAGGAGCTGGCCTTCCTCTTCAGCGAGCGGGTCTTCCAGGCCGGGGAGGCCATCTTCGAGGAGAACGACCCCGGCAACTCGCTGCTGGTGATCCTTTCCGGTGAGGTGCGCATCACCCAGCGCGCCGACGTCAGCGGCGAGGAGACCCTCAGCGTCCTGAAAAAGGGCGACTTTTTCGGCGAGATGGCGCTGCTGGAGGACCTGCCGCGCAGCGCCACGGCCATCGCCCACATCGACACCTTCCTGATGGAGATCAGCCGCGAGCGCTTCCTGCACTTCCTGGAGAAGGACCCCGCCAGCGGCGTGAAGATCCTGGTCGTGCTGGCCCGCAGCCTCTCCGCCCGCCTGCGCGAGGCCGACGTCAAGATCAAGGCCTTCGTCAACCTCAGCCAGTGGGTCTGAATTTCCTCCCGTCGCCCCGCCGCCTTCTCCGTGCCGCCGGCCTGTCGGCCCTGCTCGCCTCCTGGCTGGTGGGCCATGGGGGCTGGCTGCTGCTGGCCCTCTGCATCCTGGCCCTGCTGGCGGCCGGGGAAAAAGTACGCGCCGCCGCCGCCCCCTGGCTGCTGCTTTCGCCGCTGCTGCTGCTCCAGTATGCCTCGGCGGCCGATTTCCGCGTCCGCCTGGCCTGCCTGGTCGTGCTGGCCCTCGTACTGGGGCTGGCCCGGCTGCCCGGCGGCGCGCCCTTCTCCCTGCGCCTGGGGGGCTGGAGCTCCGGCCGCGTCTGGCTCCTCTCCTTCCTGGCCTTCGCCTCGGTGGCCGTCGTCTTCCATGCCCGCGGCGTCCAGCTGTCCGGCGACGAGCCCCACTACCTGATGATCGCCCAGAGCCTGGTCGAGGACCACGACTTCGACCTGCGCAACAACATCCAGGAAAAGACCTATTTCGCATACCTGCCGGTGGAAGTGCGCTTCCACGGCGCCGTCCATGGCGGCCGCTACCGCTCCTTCCACCTTCCCGGCGTGTCCTTCCTGCTGGCGCCGTTCGTCCTCCTGTTCCGGCTGCTGCACGGCCTGGTCCCGGCCAGCCTGTATTTTCGCCTCGTCGCCGCTCTGATCAGCTCCTTTTTCGCCCTGGGCCTCTTCCGCCTGTTCCGCTCGCTTTGGCCCGAGGACGACGCCGGCCCGCCGTTCCTTTTCTTTCTCGTCACCTTTCCGCTGCTGTTCCACGCCGTCCACCTGTTCCCCGAGCTGCCCGCCGCCACCCTGCTGCTGTTCGCGTACCTGCTGACCCGCCCGGGGCGGCCGCGGTTCCTCGCGGCCGGCTGGCTGCTGGCCGCCATCCCCTGGCTGCACTTCAAGTATGCCGTCCCGACAGCCGTCTTCGTCCTCTTCGCCCTGGCCGCGATCGTCCGCGGCGGCGGAGGCCGCCGGCTGCGCGACGCGGCCTTCCTCGTCCTGCCCTCGCTCGCCAGCGTCGCGCTCCTGGCGCTCTACTCGCGCGCCCTGTACGGGTCGCTCGACCCGCGCGTCATCTCCCCGGAGAGGGGCTTCCTGGCCATCCCGCTGCTGCCGAAGATCGAGACCCTGCTTTCGTTCTTCCTCGACCAGCGCGACGGCCTGCTGGTCTACGCCCCGGTGCTGCTGGCGCTGTTCCTCGCCGGCGGCCGGGAGACGCGGCGCTCGATCCGCGATTTCCCCATGCTGGCGTCGATCTTCGCCTCCTACGTCCTGTTCCACGCCAACACGACCGTCCGCGGCGGCTACTCGCCGGCGGCCCGCCCGACGCTGTTCGTGTTCTGGATCATGGCCCTGTTCGCCTACGCCGTGCTGCGCCGGGCCGGCGAAGGGGGAAGGAGCGCCTGGCGCTTCCTGGCCGGCATGGGCGCCTTCGCCTCGGTCTGGCTCCTGTATTACCCGCTGTTCCTCTACCAGCCGGTGACCCGCGAGGTCGGCCAGCGCGCCTCCTCGCTGCTGCTGTTCCTGGGCAGCCGCGTCGTGGACCTGAGCTCCCTGTTCCCGTCCTTCCTCAAGAAGCCCAACATGGGATACCTTCCCGACTGGATCTGGCTGGCGGCGCTGGCCGCGGGCCTGCTGCTGTATTATTCCCGGCTGCTCCGGCCATGGGGCGCCCGGGCCTGGCGCCTCGCCCTGCCCCTCATCGGGCTGGCCGCGATTCTCTCCCTCTGCATCGTTCCCCACGTCCATCTGCGGACGCGCTACGAGACGGCCGGGCTCTCCCTGTTCAACGAGTCGCGCAACTTCTCCTTCCAGAAGGAGGCGGGCAGGTTCCAGGCGCTGGCCGGGCAGGATTATGACCTGTACATCGACCTGGCCGGAAGCGCCGCCGGCCGCCTCCACCTGCTCCTGCTGAACCCCGGCCGCGCCGCCCTCCGCGTCCGCAGCGGCCCGCGGACGCTGGCCGCCTGGAGCCGCGGCGCAGAAACGAGCGTCTCCGTCCCGCTGGACGGGTTGCAGTCCTTCTCCCTCGGGCGCCGGCGCCTGGTCCACATCGGGCTGGAGTCCGCGCGCGTCGCCGGCGTCTCGCCCGCGTTCTTCTGGGCGGAATTCCGCTGAGCCCGCGGGCTTGTGCTATAATGGCGGCGGCCCCGCAGGCCGGACCATGACGGGAACGAAGGACGCGCTGACATGAACGCCATCCGCCGAGACGGGCCGCCCTCCTGGGCGTGGAACGCCGCCCTGGCCCTGCTGCTCCTTTTCGCCGCCCTGCTGCGCTGCCAGCACGTCAAGGCCGACCCGCCCCGCGTCCTGCCGGCCGTTTCGGGCAGCGCCGGCATCTACTTCGACGAGGGGATCTACTGCCACAACGCCCGCAACCGCATCCTCTTCGGCCGCTGGATCACCGACGAGTGGAACCCCCTGGTCTACAACGCGCCGCTGACCGCGATCTATTTCCTGGCCTTCAGGCTCTTCGGCATCTCCATCGTCACGGTCAAGGCGGTGAACATCCTCTTCGGCATGCTGGCCGTCCTGCTCTTCCATGCCGGCGTGCGCCGCTACCTCGGCCGCGGCGCGGCGCTGGCCCTGACGGCCCTGTTCGCCTTCGACTTCGTCTTCCTGATGTACAACCGCCTCGGCCTGCTGGAGAACTTCTCGTCCCTCTGCCTGCTGCTCGGCTTCCACCTCTTCGTCCTCGCCGAGAAGCGGCGCTGGCCGGCGTTCGCCCTGGGGGTCACCGCGGCCGTGGCCGCCCTTTCCAAGTACCTGTTCGCCTATTTCCTGGTCTCCACGCTGGCGGCCGTCGCCTGGCGCGCCTGGCGGCGCTCCCGCTTCGCGGAGCTGCTCCTGTTCCTGGCCGGCGCGCTGGCAACGGCCATCCCCTGGTTCGTGGGCATCTACCTGCCCTTCCGCGCCACCTTCCGCAAGATCGGCTCGGGCTGGGGCATGCTGTCCCTGCCCCGCTCGGGCGCGGCCGCCGCGCGCAACCTGCTGGACAATCCCCTGCCCCGCTACCTGCAGCTGCTGCCGGCCATCGGGCTGCTGCTGGTCCTCTTCCTGGCCTGGGCGCTGCTCAAGCTCCTGCGCGGCCGCGCCGGCGACGGCTTGAGCGGCCTGGACGTCTTCGTGTCCCTCTGGATCGCGGGGGCCTTTTTCTCCATGGGGCTGCTGAACTACCGCCCGCTGCGCTACTACCTGCCCATGGTCCCCGCCCTCTACCTGGCCGTCTCGCTCCTGCTCCGCGACCGGGAATGGATCCGTTCCCGCCTGCGCCTGTTCGTGCCGCTGGCGGCGCTCTCCGCCCTGCTGTTCCTCCCCTTCCTCGGGCAGCTCGCGGGCCGGGCGGCTGCCGCCGGCCGCCAGCCGCTCGCGCTGCGCCTGGCCGCCATGCTCGCCATGGCGGCCGCGCTGGCCCTGCTGCTCGCCCGGTCCCGAACGGCGCGGCGCGCCGCCGCCCTGACGGCGTTCGCCGCCATGCTGGGGAT
>DAHVOV010000293.1 GCA_027318645.1 Candidatus Aminicenantota bacterium | reverse complement strand
GGGCCGATCTCCAGCTGCAGCCAGCGCTCGGGCGCCAGCGCCGCCTTGAGAAAGGCGTTGAACTCGTCCAGGCCGATCCCCTGCAGCCGCGCCTCGAAATCCCCGGCCCGGCGCCAGGAGATGCCGCCGCCCTCGAAGAGGGCCAGCAGGGCGGCGCGCCGCTCGCGCGTTTCGCCGGCGCGGCGGAATTCGGCGCAGGCGAAGGCCTTGGCCGCCTCCAGCTCGGCGGCGCCGACCCCCTCGGCAACGGCCTCGCGCAGCAGCCGCGCCAGCTCCGCCCTGGCCTCGGCGCGGCGGCCGGCGCCGGTCAGCACGTAGGCGCTCAGCAGCATGCCGCGGCGATGGGGGCGCAGCTCGGCGTTGAGGCCGTAGGCCAGGCCGCCGCGGCCGCGCAGGCGCCACAGGCGGCTGGCGCTGCCCTTGCCCAGCCACGACTCCAGCAGCCAGGCCAGGGGGAAGTTCGCGTCGCCCAGCGGCGGCAGCGGCGTGGAGACCGAGACCAGCGCCTGGGCCGTCTTGCGCTCCAGCGCCATCTCCGCCTGCGCCGGGCGCGCCGGCGCCAGGGGCAGGGGCTCGGCGCGCGGGCCGGCGGCGAAGCGGCCCAGGCGGCGGGCCAGCAGCGGCCGCAGCTCCTCCGCGGTCCGGTCGCTGACGACGAAGGCGGTCATGTTGCCGCCCGCGTAGCGGCCGCGGTGGAAGGCCTGGACGTCGCGGCGGCCGAGGCGGAGGAGGGACTCCTTCGTGCCGTAGCGCGCCGCCCCGCAGGCGGGCCGGTCGTAGAACGAGGCGGCGACCGTCTTGCGCATCAGGTCGACCGGGTCGTCCTCCTCCAGCTGGCGCAGGAACTCCATGTGCTCCTTGATGCCGCCGATGCGCAGGTCGGAGAAGAGCGGCTCGGCCACCATGTCGGCCAGCACCGCCAGCGTCTCGTCCAGGTGGCGGCTCAGCGCGCGGATGGTGATTAGGGCGTAGTCGCCGCCGACGTCCAGGGAGAACGACGAGCCGATGTCGATCAGCTGCTGCAGCTTGTCGCCGTCGGTCACCTCCAGGCTCAGGCGCGCCGTCAGGTAGGCCAGCCCCGACATGCCGGGGGGGTCGTCGCCGTCGCCGCCGCGCACCAGCAGCTGCACGACGGTGATGGGGGCGGCGCCGTCGCTTTGCAGCACGACCTCCAGCCCATTGTCCAGGGTGAAGCCGGCGGGTTCGCCGCCGAGGGCCCAGCCGCCGGCGCCGAGGGCCAGGAGCCCGGTCGCGGCCAGCAGCGCGGCCAGCGCCACGACGCGGCGGCTCATTTTTCCCTCCGCGCCCCGGCGGCGAGGGGGGTGATGGCCAGCAGCGCCCATTTCTTGCCGCTGAGCACCTTGCCGGCGGCGCGGCGCAGGTCGCCGCCGTCCAGGCGCTCCACGCTCTCCAGGTAGGAGCCGGCGGCGGAGGCGCGGTTCAGCAGCAAATAGCGGGCGGCGGCCGCGCTCAGGTTGAGCGCCGACTCGCGGAAGGCGCCGTCGCCGTAGGCCATCTGGTTCTTGGCGCTCTCCAGGTAGTCGGGCATGAGGTCGCGGTACTGGGGCAGCACGTCCTTGCGGCTGAACTTGAAGGAGCCGATGCCGCTGAGGAAGGCCGCCACCTCGGCGGCGGCGCTGCGCAGGTTGCGCTCGTCGAGCACCAGGTGCAGGACGGCCATGCCGCCGTGGCGCATCGGCTGGTAGCTCATCTCGACACGGTCAGCCAGCTGGCGGCCGCCGCGCAGGACCGCCCCCAGCACCGGGTTCAGGCCGCGGCCCAGGACGTAGGTGAGCAGGGTGAACGACAGGCGCATGTCGTCGTTGAAGCCCGGGGCCCGCCAGGCGATGAACAGGTGGCTCTCGCTGATGTCCAGCCCGATCCGCTCCTCGCTGCCTTTCTCCAGGCGGCCGGCGTCGGCCGGCTCGGCGACGGCGAGCGCCGCCTCCCCGCCGGCGGGCAGCGCCCCCCAGACGCGGCGCACCTGCGCCTCCATCTCCGCCAGGAGGAAGTCACCGACCACCACCAGGGCGCAGCGCCGCGGCACCAGGCGCGGGCGGCAGAACGCCTCGACGGACTCGACGGTGGCGGCGCGGATGGCGGCGCCGTCGCCGTAGACCGGCCGGCCGTAGGCATGGCCGGCGAAGAGCTGCTCCATCACCCGCAGGCGCCCCAGCCGGTCCGGGTCGTCGCGCAGCTGCAGGATCTCCTCGGCGATGACCTGCTTCTCTCTCTCCAGCAGGGCGGGATCGGGGCGCCAGGAGAAGACGGCCTCGCGCACCTGCTCCAGCGCCCAGGCCCCCTCGGCGGCCGGGCAGGAGGCCTCAAAGGTCATCAGGTCATGGTCGGTGTGGGCGTTGTGGGCGACGCCGTGGCGGCGGAGCTCGGCCAGGTGCGCCTCGCTGCCGTCGCGGCCGCCGCCGAAGAGGAGCAGGTGCTCGAGCAGGTGGGCGTAGCCGCTGGTGGCGTCGGTCTCGTCCTTGGTGCCGATGTCCGCGGCCAGCGTGATGGCCGTCAGCCCGGTGCCGCGCTTTTCCTGCAGCAGCACCTGCAGCCCGTTGTCCAGCGTGAAGTACGCCGAGGCGGGGGGCGGCCCGTCGGCGGCCGTCGCCAGCGGCGGCGCGGCGAGCGCGGCGAGCGCGGCGAGCGCCGCCCACGCCGCCGGCAGGATCCGGCGAAGCGTTCTCATGCCCCGATTGTAGCAGAAGGGGAAAAAAATCGCATCCGCCCGGCGCGTCGAGCGCGCGCTTGGCGCGGTGTGGTAGAATGGGGCCGGCCGCGGGGACGGACCGTCCCGCGCGCCGCAAGGAGGAGGCATGAAGAAGATCGCACTGCTGCTGGCGCTCGCGGCCGTCACCCTGCTGCCGCTGCCGGGCTCGGTGTCGGGGGGCGTCGACGTGGTCAGCCGCTACGTGTGGCGGGGATTCGACCTGCTCTACGACAATCGTCCCGCCGTGCAGCCCTACCTGAACATCGGCCTGGGCGACAGCGGGTTCTCGCTGGGGGTCTGGAGCAGCTTCGCCCTGGCCCGCTGGAGCGAGTACAAGGCGGCCAACGAGATCGACCTGACCCTCTCCTACGACTTCGCCATGCCCGAGGGCTGGGAACTGTCGGCCGGCGCCACGCTGTACGGCTACTGGTTCTCCGAGGATTTCCGCTTCCGCGACGCCACCTCCCCCGAGCTGTTCGCCTCGCTGACGCGCACCGACCTGCCGCTCTCGCCGTGCCTCAGCGTCTATTACGACCTCAACCTCGGCAGCGGCCTGTACGCCACCCTCGGCGGCAGCCACGAATGGAAGCTGACGGAGAAGGCCTGCCTCGAGGCGGGCGGCCTGATCGGCTTCAACAGCCGGCAATACATCGAAAGGACCGGGTTTTCCGACATCGACCTGTATGTCCGGGCGCCCATCGCCCTGGGCGGGGCGACGCTCGTCCCCTCGCTGAACGTCATGGTGCCGCTGATGGACGAGGTCAACGAAGCGACCGAGTTCTGGGTGGGGATCTCCGTCGTCCTCGGCGACGACGAGTGAGCGGGACGCGGGAGGAGGAAGACATGAAGAGCCGACGCCTTCCCGCCGCCGCGGCGCTGGCCGCCGGCGCTGCGGCGCTGCTCCTGGCCCTCGTCCCGCCGCTGCGGGGCGGGGAGGCCCCGGAGATCAGGCCGGTGGCCACCTATTCCATCGTGGCCTATGACCCGGCCAGCGGCCAGCTGGGGGTCGCCGTGCAGTCCCATTGGTTCTCGGTGGGGTCGATCGTCACCTGGGCCGAGGCGGGCGTCGGCGCCGTCGCCACCCAGTCGTTCGTCGAGCCGGCGTACGGCCCGCTGGGGATCCAGCTGATGAAGGCGGGCAAGGCGGCGCCCGAGGCCCTGGCCGCCCTGCTCAGCGCCGAGAAGTTCCCGGGCGTCCGCCAGGTGGCCATGGTGGACTCGCTGGGGAACGTGGCCGTGCACACCGGGGACAAGTGCATCCCCGCCGCCGGCCATCACCTGGGGAAGCACTATTCCTGCCAGGCCAACATGATGGCCAAGGGGACCGTCTGGGACGCCATGGCCAGGGCCTTCGAAGCGACATCCGGCGAGCTGGTCGACCGCCTGATGGCCGCCCTGCTGGCGGCGGAAAAGGAGGGCGGCGACATCCGCGGCCGGCAGGCGGCGGCCATCCTGGTGGTGAGCGGCAGGGCATCGGGAACGCCATGGAGGGAGCGCGTCTACGACCTGCGCGTCGAGGACCATCCCCAGCCGCTGGCCGAGCTGCAGCGCCTGGTCACCATCGCCAAGGCCTACAACCACATGAACCGCGGGGACGAGCTGCTGACGCTGAACGATCCCCAGGCGGCGCTGGAGGAGTACAGCCTGGCCATGGCCATCTACCCCGGTAACCCGGAGATGGTCTTCTGGCCGGCCGTGACCATGGCCGCCTCGGGCAAGGTCAAGGAAAGCCTGCCGCTGTTCCGCCAGGTCTTCGCCCGCGACCCGAACTGGGCCGAGCTGCTCAGGCGCCTTCCCGGCGTGGGCCAGTTCCCCGACGACCCGAAGCTGCTGGAGCGGATACTTTCCCTGCTGCCCAAGAAATAAGGCTCCCCTCAAAGTTTCTCCAGGGAAGAGAGAGGGAAGACAGAGGGAAAGGCAGAGGGAGGACAAAGTGGGAAAGAGTTGACAGCCTCAGATAGCATCGAGGTTCCACGCTGCCGGCCCCGGCAGGGGCGGCGCCCCCGAGGGGCATGCCCCGAGTGGGGTACCATTTTCACTTAGATCCTGAAAGATCTGTTCTAACTTTTTTTGTTACGGAAGGGCCTTGGTTTTCAACTTGGCACGTGGTACGTGGCACGTGGAACCTCGACGGACTGGGAGGTTTCCAAGTCCAGTCCCTCTCACTTCCCTCTGGTTTCCCTTTGGCTTCTCTGTGCTTCGCTGGGATTTGCTGCGCGGCGCCGCCCGGGATTCCGGTAGCGATCGGCTAGAAGGTCTGGTCCACCCACCCCATCAGCCGGATGCGGATCACGGCCCTGACCTTGCCGGACTGGTCCAGGAACTGGAAAGGGTACAGGTCTCCCACGTTGTAGGAGAAGGCCTTGGTGACCAGGAACGCGTTGGGGATGGCCGGAAAGCTGACCGCCTGTCCCCCGTCCTCCCCGGCCGTGAGCACCGGCTCATAGGTCCCCAGGAAGAGCTTGGTGCCGAAATCGGCGAACAGGATGACGGTCACCGGCTCCTGGACGCCCGCCTCCTCGAGAATGGCGCGGATGCTGGTCATCCGCACGTACGCCTCGGTATAGTTGGGACGCCCCTTGCCGATCATCACTCCGGCCCGCACGCGCATCTTCTTCAGCCGCTTCCAGGCCAGGTCGCTCTCCCCGGCTTCCGCCCGCAGGCAGGCGGCCCCCAATGCGGCGAGCACCAAGCCCGCCAGCAAAGCCCTCATGCCCGGTTTCTTCATGCCGCCCCCTTGCCCGGCCCGATGCCGGCATCGGCGGGCCGGAAATGGAATTGTAAGGAGAACCCGCCCCTTTTTCAAGAAGGAGGACCGGCCGCCGGGTCAGCAGAGGCGCAGGATCTCGTCCGCGGCCTCGGCCAGGTCGGTGCAGACCCGCCAGGCCGCGGAGAATTCCCCGCCCGCTGTGAGGCCGCGGGGCACCGCGATGCAGCGCAGCCCCGCAGCCGCGGCCGCGGCCAGCCCGCGCTCCGAGTCCTCCACCGCCAGGCATTCCGCCGCGGCGCGGCCGGAGCGGGCGATGGCCTTGAGGTACGGCTCGGGATCGGGCTTGGGCCGCTCGTAGTCCTCGATCGCCAGGGCGAAGCGAAAGAAGGGCATGAGCCCGGTGCGGCGGTGGATGAGCTCGAAGTGGTCGCGCCGCGAGCTGGTGACGACGCCGAGCTCCAGCCGCCCGGCCAGCCGGCGCAGCGCCTCCCCGACCCCGGGGATGAGCACCTCTTCGCGCCGCAGCAGCTCCTCGTAGGCGGCGTTGCGCTCGCGCCGCAGCCGCTCGATCTCCCGGGCGGGACAGCCCCGCTCCTGCAGCAGGAACCAGGCGCCGCGCCCCTGCCTGAGGAAGAGCTCGCGGTACATTCCCGCGTCAAGGACGATGCCCTGGCGGGCGAACGTCTCGCGGGTGGCTCGGAAATAGAGCGCCTCGGTGTCCGCCAGGACGCCGTCGTTGTCGAGGAAGACGGCCTTCAGCGGCGGCATTTCAGGGCCAGGTGGATGCTGAGGGCATTCAGCGCCGCCGGCGTCACGCCGGGGATGGCCGCCGCCTCGCCCAGCGTCGCGGGTCGCTCCCGGCCCAGCTTCTGGCGGATCTCGGTGGAGAGGCCGTCGACGACGGCGAAGTCGAGGCCGGCGGGGATGGCGACGGCGGCCAGCCTGCCCAGGCGCGCCACCTCGCGGTTCTGGATGGCGACGTAGCCCTCGTACTTCACGCTGGCCTCGATGTAGGAGGCGTCGGCGAAGTCCAGCCCCTGGGGCAGCCGGGCGTCGCCGTGAAGCTCCCGCAGCCGGGCCAGCGTCGTCTCCGGCCGCCTCAGCGCCTGGCGCAGCGTCTCGGCGCCCCCGGCGCAGGGGACGCGCACCGCGTCCAGCTCGCGGATCGCCCGCCGCCGCCGCTCCAGCCGCCGCTGCTCGCGCTCGTGGTCGCGGCGCGTCACCAGCCCCAGGCGCAGGGCGTGCGCGCCCAGGCGCTCGAAGGCGTTGTCCTCGCGCAGCTGCAGGCGGTACTCGGCGCGGGCGGTGAACAGCCGGTAGGGCTCGTCGACGCCGCGGCGGACGATGTCGTCGATCATCACGCCGATGTAGGCCTCGTTCCGGCCCAGCACGAAGGGGGGCTCGCCGCGGGCCTCGAGCACGGCGTTGACCCCGGCCATCAGCCCCTGGCCGGCCGCCTCCTCGTAGCCCGAGGTGCCGTTCACCTGGCCGGCGAAGAACAGGCCGCCGACGGCGCGGCTCTCCAGGCTGGGCCGCAGCTGCGTGGGCTGGACGGCGTCGTACTCGATGGCGTAGGCCGGCCGCATCATGGGCGCGCGCTCCAGGCCGGGCACGGCGTCGAGGACCCGCCGCTGCACCTCCGCCGGCAGGCTGCTGGAGAGGCCGTTGACGTAGATTTCCCTGCTGTTCAGCCCCTCGGGCTCCAGGAAGATGGGGTGCCGCTCGCGCTCCGGGAACTTGACCACCTTGTCCTCGATGGAGGGGCAGTAGCGCGGCCCGACGCCGCGGATGCGCCCGGAATAGAGGGGCGACAGGTGCAGGTGCTCGCGCACGATGCGCCCCACCTCGGGCGTGGTGTGCCCCAGGAAGCACTGCACGCGGTTGCGCAGCTTCCGGCGCGTGCGCGCGGAGAACCCCAGGGGCGGCTCGTCGCCGGGCTGGGGGGTGAACCGCGACCAGTCGATGCCGTCGGCGTGCAGGCGCATCGGCGTGCCGGTCTTCAGGCGCAGCGTGGCGAAGCCCAGGCCGCGGATCGCCTCGGCCAGCTCGATCGCCGGCGGCTCGTTGGCCCGGCCGGCGGCATAGGAGGCGGAGCCGACGAAGATGCGGCCGGCCAGGAAGGTGCCGGAGCAGACCACCACGGCGTCGGCCGCCAGCGTCTCGCCGTCGACCAGGCGCACGCCGCGCACGCGCCCCCCCTCCACCGCGATGCCCGCCGCCAGCCCCTGGTAGAGCCTCAGCCCCGGTACCCGCTCCAGGAAGTCCTTCACGAACAGGCGGTAGGCGGCCTTGTCGTTCTGGGAGCGGGTGGCGCGCACCGCCGGCCCCTTGCTGCGGTTCAGCACCTTGAAGTGGATGCCGGTGGCGTCGGCGGCCAGGGCCATCAGCCCGCCCAGGGCGTCGATCTCACGCACCAGGTGCCCCTTGGCGATGCCGCCGATGGAGGGATTGCACGACATCTGGCCGACGGTCTCCAGGTGCATGGTCAGCAGCACGGCCTCGGCGCCCATGCGCGCGGCGGCATAGGCGGCCTCGATGCCGGCATGCCCGCCGCCGACGACGATGATCCTCATTTGCCGATGCAGAACGAGGCGAACACGCCCCGCAGCACGTCCTCGGCGCCGATCTCGCCGCTGAGCTCGCCGGCGAGGCGCAGCGCCCCGCGCACTTCCTCGGCGGCCAGCTCGCCGGCGCCGGGCGCCTCGCGGCGCAGGCGGGCGGCGGCGGCCACGCGCGCGCGCAGCGCCTCCAGCAGCCCCTTCTGCCGCAGGTTGACGGCGATGGCGGCGGCGGGATCGGGCAGGCCGCCGGCCAGGCCGCGCAGGAAGGCGGTCACCGCCTCCAGGTTGTCGCCGCGCAGGGCCGAGACGAGGTGCAGCTCCTCGCCCGGGAAGGCGGCGCGGAGGGCGCGCACGGCGCCGGCGTCGGCGCGGTCGCTCTTGTTGGCCAGCAGCAGGCGCCGCTTGCCCTCCAGCCGGCGGCGGATCTCCAGGTCATCCGCCTGCGGCGGTTGCGAGGCGTCGACCAGGAAGAGGGCGGCGTCGGCCTCGGCGATGAGCGCCAGGCTGCGGCGCACCCCCTGGGCCTCGGCGTCGTCGCCCCCGGCGGCGCGGATGCCGGCCGCGTCGACCAGGCGGAAGGCGAGGCCGTCCAGCCGCAGCGTCTCCTCGATGTAGTCGCGGGTGGTGCCGGGATGCGCGGAGGTGATCGAGCGCTCCCGCAGCAGCAGGGCGTTGAACAGCGAGGACTTGCCCACGTTGACCCGGCCGGCGATCACCACCCGCGGCCCGCGGTCGAGCGCCTCCTGGAAGCGGGCGCCGGCCAGGATGGCGTCCAGGGCGGCGGCGGCCCGCTCCAGGGCGCCCGTGCCCGGCGCCGCCTCCAGCGCCTGGTCCTCGGCGAACTCGATGCCGGCCTCGATCTCGGCCGCCTCGCGCAGCAGGTCCGCGCGCAGCGCCGCCACCGCCCGCGACAGCCGCCCCTCCAGGTTGCCGAACTCCATGAGGGCGCCGGCGCGGGAATGGGCGCGCACCAGGTCGTTGACCGCCTCGGCGCGCAGCAGGTCCATCTTGCCGTTGCGGAAGGCGCGGTAGGTGAACTCGCCGGGCAGCGCCGGCCGGGCGCCGAGGCGGCGCGCCAGGGTCAGCGCCTCCTCGACCAGGAAGGGGTTGCCGTGCAGCGAGACCTCGGCCATGTCCTCGCCGCTGTAGGAGCGCGGGGCGCGGAACAGCACCGCCAGGCACTCGTCGATGGGGCGGCCGGCGTCCAGGAGCCGGCAGCGGTAGCTGCGGCGGGGGACAATGCGCGCCGGCAGCGGCGCGGCCAGGCCGCGCAGGATCTCCTCGCTGCGGCTGCCGGAAAAGCGGATCAGCGCGACGCCGCCCCGTCCCGGCGGCGTGGCCGGGGCGACGATCGTGTCCTCATCCATTCGCCTTCTTGCGGATGGTGATGACCTTGAGGAAGTTGTCGCCGTCGCTCTTGGACTCCAGGTCGGAGTACTTGTTGATGGTCATGTGGATGATGCGCCGCTCGAAGGGGTTCATCTCGGGCAGCTCGACCGGCTTGCCGCTGCGCCGCACCTGGCGGGCGTAGCGGTGGGCCTGGGCGCTCAGCTCGACCTCCTTCTTCTTGCGGTAGTTCTCGCACTCGCAGTAGATCTTCTTGCCCACGCCGTCGGCGAACAGGCGGTTGATCAGGTACTGCACGGCGTTGAGCAGGTTGCCGTTCTGGTAGAGCATCAGCTTGTAGTCGTTGCCGGAGAAGTTGACGCGCAGGAAGTCGCTGCGCGCCTCCAGCTCGAAGGCCAGGTCCAGCTTCATCTCGCCTAGCAGCAGGCGCACGAAGCCCTCCAGCCCCTGCTGCTCGCTGCCGTCGGAGCGCCAGGCCTCGATGAAGATCTCGCGCTGCTTGTGGCCGAAGTACTTGGTCTTCTCAGTGATGATGCGGTACTTCAGCTTCTCCTCGGGCACGCCGAACTCCTCGGCGGCCCTCTGGATGGCTTCCTTCAGGGAGTTCGCCTGGAATTCCTTTTTCTCGGCCATGGCTATTTGGCTCCTTTCTTGCGCTTGAGCGCCTTCAGCTCGCGCTCCTCCTCCTTCCTCTGCTTGTAGACCTTCTCGTTGACCAGGAACTGCTGGCCGATCTGCAGCACGTTGGAGAAGCACCAGTAAAGGTTCAGGCCGCTGGGGAAGGAGGCGAACATGACGACCATGACGAAGGGCAGGATGTACATCAGCTTGCGCTGGGTGTCGTCGCCGGTCGAGGGCGTCATGCGCTGCTGGATCAGCTGCGTCACGCCCATCAGGATGGGCAGCACGTAGTAGGGGTCCTTCTTGGAGAGGTCGGTGATCCACAGCAGCCAGGGCTCGTGGCGCACGTTGATGGAGACGGCCAGCAGGCGGAAGAAGCCCCACAGGATGGGCAGCTGCAGCAGCAGCGGCAGGCAGCCGCCGGCGGGGTTGACCTTCTCCTGCTTGTAGAGGGCCATCATCTCCATGTTCATCTGCTTGCGCTGCTCCATGTCCTTGTTGTTCTTGTACTTCTTCTGGATGGCCTTGAGCTTCGGCTGCAGGGCCTGCATCTTGGCCATGGAGACGCTGGAGGAGTAGGTCAGCGGGAAGAGGACGAGCTTGAGGAACAGGGTGAAGAGGATGATGGCCCAGCCGTAGTTGGGGACCAGGCCGTGGATCCAGACGATCCCCTTCAGCATGATCTTGGCCAGGGAGCCGAACCAGCCGTACTCGATCACCTTGTTCAGCTGCGGGAACTCGCCCTCCGCCGCCGCCAGGACCTTCTCGTCCTTGGGGCCGACGAAGGCGGCGGTCGGGTCGGTCAGGACCATGTAGGAATAGAGCCGGTTCTTGCCGCCCGTGCCGGGCTGCAGCAGCGTCTGCCAGGAGAGCTTCGAGCGGTTGCCCGGCGCCGACTTGAGCACGGCGGCGAAATAGTGGGTCTCGAAGGCGGCCCAGAAGAAGCCCGTCCCCATCTCGCCGGAGGCCTTGGCGAAGGACCGCCCCTCCTGGGGCTGGGTCTTCTGCCTGGCGAAGTCGAGCGACTGCAGCTTCTCGTTCGCCCAGGCGGCGATCTTCAGGCGCATCATCATGGCGCGGTCGCGGCTGTCGTTGTTCTCCAGGTCGGGCCCGAAGGCCACCGGCAGGTCGGTCAGCGCCTGGCCGGCGAGCGTGACCTGGAAATCGAGGCCGATCACGTAGCGGTCGGGGCGGAACACGAAGCGCTTGACCGCCTTCAGGTTGCGGGCGGCGTCGGCGTACTCGAAGACGACCTCGGTGCGGCCCTGGGACAGGGAGACGACGGCCGGGCCGGCCGGGCGGAACAGCGCCTTGTTCAGCGCGGCGTAGTGCTCGCCGGCGCCCAGGAAATAGAAGGGGTAGAACCCCGACATGTCGCGGGCGCTGGCGGAGACCAGGTCCAGGGGCTTGCCGGCGTCGTCCTTGTAGCGCTTCAGCACGAAGGAGACCAGGCCGGCGCCGCGGTTGCTGAAGCGGGCGGTGAACAGCGGGCCGTCCACCACGACCGTCTCCTCGCCGGCGGCGGCGACGTCCGCGTCCACGGCGGGGAGCGGCTGCTGGGCGGCGACCGGGGTGGGCTCGCCCTGGCTGAGGATGGAGCCGATGTCGGCCGCGCCCTTGGCGGCGGCCTCACCCGGGCCCGCCGCGGACGGGGCGGAGGCGTCCGCCGGCTGGGCGGCCGGCGACGCGGCCGGCGCCGGCTTGGCGGGCTTGGGCACGAAGAAATACTGGTAGGCCAGCAGGACCGCCACCGAGAGGACGACGGCCAGGATCAGCTTCTTGGTATCCATGTTGGGTTCACCTCGGAGAGTTCGGGGACCGGATCGTACCCCCCGGCATGGAGGGGGTGGCACTTGAGAAGGCGGCGCAGGCCGAGCCAGGAGCCCTTGAGGACGCCGAAGCGCCCGATGGCCTCATAGGCGTACTGCGAGCAGGAGGGCAGGAAGCGGCAGCGGCGGCCCAGCAGGGGCGAGAGCCCCAGCTGGTAGGCGCGGATCAGGAGCTGCAGGGCCCTGCTCATCGGGAGCGCTGCGGGATGCGGGCCAGGGCGTCGAGGAACAGGCCCTCGACCTCGGCGGCGCGGCCGCGGTCGAAGCCCTTTTTCATCGACACCCACAGGTCGCAGGGCGGCTGCAGCCGGGAGCCGTTCAGGCGGAACCACTCTTTCATCTTTCTCTTGATGTAGTTGCGCTCGACCGAATTGCCGATCTTGCGGTTAACCGAGACGGCAAAGCGGCTGGCGGGCCGGCCGTTCTTCAGAAAATACAAAAAAAAAATTCATTGCGCAGCTTGGGGGCCGTTTTCAGCAGGCGGACGAATTCGCTCTCCTTCTTGATGCGCTGGGATTCGGGGAAAGCGAAGGCCATGGTCAGGCGGTCAGCTTCTTGCGCCCCTTCCGCCTCCGGCTGTTGATGACCGCGCGGCCGCCCTTGGTCTCCATGCGCGCCCGGAAGCCGTGCGTCTTCTTTCTTTTCAGGTTGTTGGGTTGAAACGTTCTTTTCACCGAAACACCTCTTTCTGTCGTGGAATCAAGGGTTCACTATATAGAAAAATCGCCTCCGTGTCAAGGAAAACGGTTGCAAGCGGACGGCCGGTCAATGTGAATCGGCTCGGCTCACGGCGTACGGCTGACGGCATACGGCCACGGCGTTAAAGAGCTAAGGGAAGACAAAGGGAAGAGCGAGGGAAGAAGGAGGGAAGAGGGAGTGGGAAAAACCCTTTCAGAAATTCTTTCCCACTTTGTCTTCCCTCTGCCTTTCCCTCTGCCTTCCCTCTCTCTTCCCTGGAGATCAAGGACTGTATTCCGTACGCCGCGTGCCGTGCGCCGTATGCCAAGCTCATTGAAGCCCCACAATGCTGGCAGTTCCCTTTTCGCCGGCCATCGTCTATAATGGCCATGGAGGTGACCATGAAGCATCCCGACATCCTGGAGCGTTTCCTCTCCTACGTGCGCATCGACACCCAGTCCAGCGACGCGTCCGAGTCCTTCCCCTCGACGGCCAAGCAGAAGGACCTGGCCGAGAAGCTGAAGCCCGAGCTCGAGGGACTGGGGCTGCGCGACGTGCAGGTCACCCCCTGGGGCTACGTGCTGGCCAGCCTGCCCAGCAACCGGGGCGGGAAGCAGCCGACCATCGCCCTGATCGCCCATCTCGACACCTCGCCCGACGTGTCGGGCGCCGGGGTCGAGCCGCGGCTGCACCCGCGCTACGACGGCAAGGACCTGGTGATCTCGGAGCCCGACGGCGTCGTGCTGAAGGTGCGCGAGAACCCCTACCTGCGCAAGCAGGTCGGCAAGACGATCATCACCGCCTCGGGCAAGACCCTGCTGGGCGCCGACAACAAGGCCGGCATCGCCGAGATCATGGACGCCCTCACCTACCTGGCGGAGCACCCGGAGGCGCCGCGGCCCAACATCCGCGTGGTCTTCACCCCCGACGAGGAGACCGGGCGCGGCGTGGAGCACATCACCGCCGCCGAGATCGGCGCCGACTGCGGCTACACCGTCGACGGCGAGAAGCCGGGCGACATCGAGGACGAGACCTTCTGCGCCGACTCGCTGGAGGTGAGCGTCCAGGGCATCAACGTCCACCCGGGCATGGCCAAGGGCAAGATGGTCAACGCCGTCAAGGTGGCCGCCCGCATCATCGACCGCCTGCCCAAGGAGACCCTCTCGCCCGAGACCACCGCCAAGCGCGAGGGCTACGTCCACCCGCACCAGGTGACGGGCAACGTGGAGGCGGCGGCCGTCAAGTTCCTGATCCGCGACTTCACCGTCGAGGGGCTGAAGCGCTCCGAGAAGAGGATCGCCGCCATCGCCGAGCGCGTCGCCGCCCAGTTCCCCTGCGCCCGCTGCCAGGTCAAGGTGACCGAGTCCTACCGCAACATGAAGGTGGTGCTGGACAAGCACCCCGAGGTGCTGGCCAAGGCCGAGAAGGCGATCGCCATGGCCGGGATGAAGCCCAAGCGCGCCAGCATCCGCGGCGGCACCGACGGCGCCCGCCTCTGCTTCATGGGCCTGCCCACGCCCAACCTCTTCACCGGCGGCTTCAACTTCCACTCCAAGCAGGAGTGGATTGCCCTGGAGGACATGAAGAAGGCCTCGGAGGTGCTGGTCAACCTGATGAAGGTCTGGGCCGAATAGCCGCCGCCCGGACGGCGGTCAGCGGAGCAGGTCCTCGGCGAAGCGGATCGAGACCAGGCAGTACAGCACGCCGCCTGACAGCGGCGGGCTGAAGACATGGAGCATGTAGATCCCGGGCTGCACCTTCAGCGTGATGCACCTCTCCACCAGCAGCCCCTGGCCCGGCGCCAGCGGCGCGGATGAGCAGGGCCCGCCGCCGCACACCGAGCCGGCCCCAGCGTTCTGGTTCGACGGCGAATGCGAGATCTGCCATGTCAGGGTGTCCGCGTGGCCGGCGTCCTCCCGCCCCGCCTCGTTGCCGCAGTTCTTGATGGGGAAGCCGACGGTGAAGGTCGCCATCCGCGTGTCCGGGTCGTAGTCGAAGGCATCGTTGGCGGTGATGACGATCTCATGGGCGCACTCCACCCAGCGGGAGCCGTGGAGGAACATGAAGAGGAGGCGGTCGTCCGCCATGAGGAACTGGCAGCGCGGGTAACAGGGAAAATCTCCTTCCGCCTGGTCCCGCGCGAAAGCGGTCCCGTCCATGGCGAACGGCTCGATGGAAAAGGCCGCATGCACGGAGCAGGCGCCGCGGTTGGGCACGCAGGCGAAGGGATGGTACACGCCCTGGGCGTCGCCGGGGAGGAGGGGATCCCAGTCCGGGATGTCCTGCGTAGCCTCGCGGGCCCCGCAATCGGTGATCCAGCGCCAGCGGACGTGCCCGACGAACGGGGCGTTGCCCATATTGCGGACCCGGCACTCAAAGCAGGCGTTGGCATAATTGTATGCGAAGTCGGTGATTCGCAGCCGGGGCGCATGGGCGATCTGCAGCGGCGGCAAGTCCGGCCGGGAGAACTGCGGCTTGATCTGGAGCGTCGGCGGCTGGCCGCCGGGCTGCAGGCCCGATCCGCCGCAATCCTGCAGGGAAAAAGGGGCATTGGACGTGTCGGCCAGCGAACCGTCCATGGTGACCAGCCGCACCAGGTAGCCCGCGCCCGGCTCCGCCCGGCCCCCGGGCAGCGCGCCGGCATCGGCCCATTCATAGTACTGCTGCGTGGCGTCGATGTTGGCGGCGATCTCGCCGACCGCGCCGGAACCGCTACGGCGCAGCACCAGCCTGACCTTCTGGCTGACCGCCGTCGCCAGCCAGGTGATGCGCAGCGGCCTGCCCAGGCAGACCGTTTCGCCGCCATTGGGGCAGGTCAGCCGCAGCTCGGCGGCCGCGGCCGGAACGGCCTGGAGAAAGGCCCAGAGAACGAGAACCCATGCTTTTTTCATGATCGCCCCCATGACGCGGCGTTGGGGCCGCTGCGCCATCCCCCTGTCGGCTATATACGGCGAGAGGGGAAAAATCTCAGGACAGGACGGGAAGCGAAGCGGGCGGCCCGTGAGCCGCCGCCGATCTAGAGGCGGACGGCGAGCCCGCCGCGCAGCATGAAGCCGTTCCAGATCCCGGCGTCGACCAGCAGGTGCACGTTCCCGGTGATCTCCGCCTTCACGCCGACGCTCAGCTGCAGGATGGGGAGCAGCGGCGGCAGGTTGATCCCCTCGCCGTCCTCGTTGGCCTCGTCGATGGCCTGCTGCACGGTCTTGCTGAAGGAATCGCTGTACGGGATCGGCGCGAACCCGGGAGCGGCCAGGGTGCCGCTGTAGGCGGCGTGCAGGGTCCCTTTCTCGAGCTCATGGGCCGAGAAGAAGCCGAAGCCGACGGTCACGTAGGGGCGCACGCGCCAGGAGGGGACGATGTCCCAGCGGCAGCTGAAGTGGAACGAGAGCGGCTCGAGCTCGGCGCCGGTGCCGGTGGCCGCGGCCTGGAAGGTGCCTCTGCCGCGGTAGGCGGCCGAGGTGACCTCCATGGCCGCCGACACCTCGGGGAAGGAGACGCGCATGGCCGTCTTCTCGACGGCCACGCCGAGGCTGAACGAGCCGCTCCGCCCGCGCGGGTACCAGCGGAATTCCGCCCCGAAGTTGTGCCCGCCGGAATCGAACTCGACGGTCTGGCGGTAATTGCGCAGCTGCGCGTCGGGAAAGGTGCGGCGGATCTGCCCGAGGAACTCGTCCTGGAGGTTGTCCTGCAGGACGTCGCCCAGCTGCGACTCGATGGCGCCGCGCAGCAGGTTGAGCGACCAGCCGGAATAGTGCACGCTGAACTCGAAGGCGCCCGGCTTCGGGCCGGCCGTGCCGGGCCCGGGGGCCGCCATGGCCAGCGCCAGCGCCAGCATCCAGACGTTCCGCATTCTTCGCATGCTCGACCTCGCGTCCGCACACCATAGTCCAGCCGCCGCCGCTTGTCAATGGGACGACGGCGCGATGATGCCCGTGATCGTCTCCTTCTTCGGCCGGCGCTCCCGCCGCTGCCGCTCGCGAACAGGGCCCGTCCGGACGGAAGCGGCCTGCGACGGGCCGCTTACCCTTCAGGCCCGATGTAACCGAGCGACCGCAACTGGTCCGCCTGCTCCCTGGGCAGGCCCCTCTCGGAAGGACGAATCTGGCGCCGCGAGGGCTTGTCGTACCCCATGCGCGTCGAAGCGATCCATTTGTCCAGCACGGCCTTGAGGCGCGCGGCCTCAGCGCGGTCGCGGCCAGCCAGATCGGTCAGCATGGCCGGATCCGCAGCGACATCATACAGCTCCACCGTGCCCCGCTGATCGTTGAAGATCAGCCGCTTGTCCTTTTGCGCGATCATTTTCGAGGAAACATCCGCCAGGGTGACGATGCCGGCGCGCAGCAGCCGGTTGGACGCCCCCGGGTCAAAGCAGACTTCCGCGAAGCGGCAGCGCGCGTCGTCCACTTCGCGGACGAGGGAAATTCCGTCCATGCCCGGCTCCACCTCCATGCCGAGCAAGTCCAGTAGGGTCGGCTTGATGTCCACGATGCTCGCCGGTTTTCGGGATGCCCTCGCGACCGGATGGCGCGGGTCGAAAATGATGAGCGGCACGCGCAGGAACTCCGAGTACAGCTTGATGGAATGCAGGACGAACCCGTGTTCCAGGAAGGCCTCGCCGTGGTCCGAGGTCAGGACGAGGACGGTTTTTTCCTCGAGGCCGCTCGCCTTCAGGGTACGCACCAGCTCGCCCACGGCCCGATCCGCCCATTCGAGCCCGCCCTGGTAGTCGCGTCGCGCCTTGGCGCACGCGCCTTTGTCCTTCGACAGCTGAAGATCCTTGAGCTCCTCCAGGCTGGTGAACGAATCATCGCGGCGGGAGTAATAGGGGCTGTGCGCCTCGTAGGTGTGCAGGAATAAAAAGAAAGGGGGCCGATCCCCCCTGCCGCCGCCGCGCGCCGCCTTGATCCAGGCGATGCCCTCCTCGATCGGGAGCAGCGGATTCGACCGGACATACTGGCGGATGTCGCTCGATCCGGCGCGGAAGGCGAACGACCGGCATCGCGCAAAGCCGCGACCGAAGCCGAGCGTCGCCCCCACGTTCCCGCCGCCATTGAAGCTCAGCGTCTCATAGCCTTCGGCGGCCAGCCTCTCGGCGATGGTCTGCATATCGTCCGTGAACGGCACGCGCTGGCAATGGCTGCCATGGTTGGACGGGTACAGCCCGGTGAACATCGACGCATGGGACGGCAGGGTCCAGGGGGACGACGCCAGGGCGTCGAGATACAGGGTGCTCTTTCTCGCCAGGGCGTCGATGAAGGGGCTGTTCCGGTCCGCGCTCCCGTATGCTCCCAGGCAATCCGCGCGGACCGTATCCAGGGAGAGGAGGATGACGTTCATCTTTCCTGCGTTGCCGGCCCGGGAAGGCGCCCCGCATCCGCAGTACAGGACGGCGATGGAGGACAAAACCGAAAGAGCGGCGCCAAGTCGAACGCCGCGCCGGGGCCTCATTCGCTGTTCCATTCAGCCGTGGTGCTCCCGAGAGCCGGCGGGAACGTCATTTTTCATCATGATGTAGACTTTTTAGAATATTCCGCCTGCAAATGCAAGCGACCCGCGAAAGGGCCGATCGCCTCCGCGCCGATTCGCCCAAAGGTGACTCGCGGGCCTGCCCTGGGCCCCGAAGCGCACGGCCTCCTGGACGACCGGGAAAGAGCCGGGAGCATCCCCGGGGGGCTTCCCTGGTCGGGGCGCTTCCATGCCGGGCGCTACGATTCCACAAATTCGCGAATGATCTCCTTTGCGGAGCGGAAGACGTTATGCAGCCAGACATACTCGAAGCGGGCGTTCCGTCCGGACAGGCGCAGGTTGCGAAATCCCGCGAGGTAGGCGCGCAGTTGGGCGACATCGCGTTCCAGGCCGGCTTCCAGCACGGGATAGGCGTTTTCCAGCCTTCTTGAGGAAACCGCGATGATCTCGGACGGTTCGATGAATCCGGCCTGCTGCAGCGGCGCGACCACCATCTGCCGCGCCTCCTGGGTTCCCATCGCCCAGACGTCGTCGCGTTTCCAACAGGGGATCTCGGCGACCAGCGAGGTGTACCCGGCCGGAGCCATTTCCGGGAAACGGTTACGCGGTTCATAGACCCTGGTGAAGGGAATCCCCGTTTCAGGAAAGTAAAGCGTGGCGCTCCTTGACACCGAGGCCCGCTTCAAGAACAGAACCACGAGGACCAGATGACGGAAGCGCAGCCTGCCGGCCCGCTCCACGATCTCCCGCGGCGGCGGCGGGTCGAGGATGCCGATCAAGTGAGCGAGCGGCAGGGTCGAGACGACCCGGTCGGTTTCGCTCCGCTCCTTGCCGTTGATTTCGACGGCGACGACCCGTCCGTCGCGGTGGAATGCCCGGGTGATCCTTGCGTTCGCCACCCGGCTGTCATGCGGGAGGAGCCGCACGATCGCCTCGCCGATCATGCCGATGCCCTGATCCGGGTAATAGAAACGGGAACTCTCCAGGTGGGCGGTCTTGGCCCTTTTCCCCAACACTGCCTCAGTGAGGAAAGTCTTCAGGTTCAGATGCCTGAGGCGCGAACCGGAAGCCGAGACGGCCAGCTTGCGGCAAGAAATCCCCCAGAGCTTTTCGGAATAATTCAACAAGAAGGATTCGGAGATGATCCTTCCATAGCGCTCGGTCGCGAATGCCTCGAAGCTCGGGAAATCCCTCTCCCGCCGCCGGGAGAGCAGGATCTGGGCTGTGGCCCGGGCAAAGGTCGGCACCCCCATTTTATGCAGCAGGTTGAAGGGCGACAGCGGGAAGTCGATCAGTTTGCCGCCATGGTAGATCTGGCTTCCGGCGTCGACCCTCCGGAGCCGCTCGCCGACGAGCTCCTTCAGGTCGCGCGTCACCCCGGGGTCCTTGTCATGGAAACGATGCGCCCCGGAGTCAAAACGGAACCGTTGCTCCTGGAACGTTCGGCTG